>NZ_JBZVFJ010000119.1:0-12526 GCF_058402725.1 Fundidesulfovibrio sp.
CGGGCCACCCCAGCTTCGTGATGTCCAACAGCTTCACCAACCAGGCCCTGGCCCAGATCGACCTGGCCACCAAGAAGTACGAGATCGGCGTCTACACCCTGCCCAAGCTCCTGGACGAGGAAGTGGCCCGCCTGCACCTGGAGCGCCTGGGCGTGAAGCTCGACCGCCTCACCGAGACCCAGGCCAAGTACATGAACATGAACCCCGACGGCCCCTACAAGCCGGACCACTACCGCTACTAGGCCGGGGGAAAGTCAAACGATAGAGATGGCCGGGGAGGTGAAAGCCTCCCCGGTTTTATTTTACTATATCAAATTTTAAAACTAATAATTGTTTGACAAGGCATTGCGTGTAAATTAAAAATTAATGAGAGTTACCAGTTGTTGTGTAGTTAGCCCGTGTGATTTGGTATGCCATCGGTGCTGCCGCTTTTTTATGAGCTATAATTGTTGAGTGTATTCGTTGTCACTGTGCCAAGGATATAGTGCGGGAATTTTCAAGTGTTTCGGGAGTACAATGATTCACTGATGTCTCCATCGGTGTGGTTGTTGAGGTGGTGCTTGGAATGGTCGTGTGTCGCTAGTGTGGATTGTTAGCTGTAATTTATATAGTAAGGACGTGTCTCGTGATTCCTGTTCCAAACTATCAGTTGCTACAATTTGTGGATTGGCTTGACCGCCAGGGGGCATATTTTTCAAGTGAAAATGAGGCAAGAGAACGTCTATACTATCTTGCCCTTGATTATTTGCAGCATCCCTTTGGAGCAGATGGCGAGGCCCTGGCATGGATAATGTCAGTATTCCAATCATGCCCGAAGATCAGCGAACGAGAAATTGAAGCTCAGCTTCTACATTTTTCAAGTTGCGGTCTTTGCATGAGGTACCTTGGTGGTGTTCACGTGGTGAACAAGGAAGGTGGCAGTGATAGCAAACACGGCTACCGTTGGCCATGTGAAGTGGTTTCCGTCGATCCTCTTAAGCCATTACTTCGCGGATTTGTCGAATGGGGGATAAGGTCGGGACTGGCGAAAGAACTTGACGCTTATGCAGATAGTTGCGCGCACCTGAAGAAGTTGCCTGTTGGTTGGTTTTCCGATGTGATTAATAGGTTTGGCGACGGACTTCGTGACGATTTCTTGCGTTATCTTGATGTGGTGCGTCAAGACACGCCAAATGTTGTTGATGATTATGAGCAGTGGCGAATAAATGCTACACGAGACGTATCGATAGTCAAATGTCGTAACAGTCGCACACGAGATGAGTATGCTCGCCCCCTGGGATGGGATGAGTCTACTGAACAAGCTGCGAGAAGGCTCGCCGATTCAGTGCTTCATGCGATGCGGAATGAACGGCCAGGAGAGATGTCTGAGGAGGATTCCCAGACAAATGCCCTTTGTGCTCTGATCGTGCAAAAGGAGAACCTCTCTCAGTCGTTTGAGTTTTTAAGTTGGCTTCGTCAAAATGAACCTGGAATCAGCATTCAGGGAAATATCCCCGCCGCCCAATTTGCTGCTTTGGCGCGCCGATTTTGTGAAGAGCATAACTATCCGAACGGACAGTCTTTTTCGCGGGAAGTCGTCAAGTGGCTTGGTGGTTCGGGGGCTAAGAGTATTATCGATCGTATTGTTAATTTCCTGAGGTCCAGAGGATGGTTGCGATCGTTTAAAGGCGTGGGCGGCCTTCGCAATTCCCTGGATCGATACGGCGCGGTCAGGTTCCACGCCCTTTTTCTGTTCTCATCTTCGGACGATTTTCCCACATTCATAGATACACACTGGAGGGATTTACATCATCTGACGGGTGATGATCTTGATATCTACTATAGTCAGAAGGATATTGAGTGTCGAACAAGTGCTTATCAGATCATAAAGGAGCTGAAGACATTCAGACTGCGGGTTGAGTTCATTCCTGCACTATGGCTGTGGGAGGATGTCCTCGGAGAGGGCATCGCAGTGCCACTAAAAGATCTTGAGCATTCCCAGGTAATGCAGGTTGTGCAGACCGTAGTTCAGGCAATCCATGACGGAGGTGCCCTGCAAGAAGTAGCCGCGAAAGGAGTAGTAACGGCTGCAAAGATTCGAAAACATCATAATGGATCATTTGTTGTGTCCAGTGGCGCTTCATTTGTTATCAATAATGGGGGTATCATGGGGAATAGTTATAAGAATAATGGTCTTGTTTTGGCGATGGGAGACAATGCTTCAGCACATGACAACGTCATTCATCAAGATGCGAGGAGTGTCCACTCTGAGGTCACACTGACACCAGCGGATGCATCTATCGTTGAAAACCTCGCTAATGCGCTAGCCACAATGCAAATTGATGGCCTTACTCAGCCAGAGCGACTTGATGGAGCGAGGCATCTCGCTGCCCTTGCCCAGAGCGCCAAAAACGGAGCGGTTATAGATGAGCCTCTTGCAGGGTGGAGGGAGTGGCTGTGCAATCACGGGGAACGAGCCAGTGCTGGGGTTTCGTTACTTGCAAACCTGGTTACCATAGCAAGCCCTGTCGCAAAACTGCTAGGATTGCCTTTGTAGTCAGGGCTGCCAATAGCATTCCCCTTACGTATGTGGAGCGGCAGTTGAAACTGACGTTAACAGCACTTCCTCCTCCATCGAGTGGATACTGCCAAGGTATTAACATTTCGCAGCAGAAGAGAATGTGGCGACACTGATCGGAACCCCCACGGTGATCCGCGCGGCGGGCGAGCCCCCCAAGCGCATCGAGGAATACTTCGGCCGCGTGAACTCGGGCGACGCGGGCGTGAGCATCGCCCGCATGGTGAGCCCCCACGGCTGGAGCGAGCCGGGCCAGACCCCGGAGTTCGACGAATACACCGTGGTGCTCGCGGGCACGCTGCGCGTGGAGACGCGTGGGGCCACCCTGGACGTGGCGGCCGGGCAGGCCGTGCACGCGCCGAAAGGGGAGTGGGTGCGCTACTCCACGCCCCACCCGGGCGGCACGACCTACGTGGCCGTGTGCCTGCCCGCGTTCTCGCCCGAGGGCGTGAAGCGGGACGGGTAGGGGAGGGAAGGATGGCAGCCCCGCCTGGGCTGGGCCATCCGAGAAGACGCGGAGAATTTCGCGTTTATCGAATCCGTGGCGGACACGTAGGGATGGACGTGATGCGGGCGGATCATCCCCCCAGCCGCTCCGCCGCGTGGGCCAGGAAACCCGACCGGGTCATGCCCAGCCTCTTCGCGGCTTCGTCGATGCGCTCCAGCCTGCGCCGGGGCAGGCTGATGTTCACGCGCACGGGCTCGCGGTCCAGGAAGGAGAGGTCCAGCTCCACGAAGGCCAGCGTGCCGCCCTCGGCCTCGGCCAGGGCCAGCACGTCTCCGGGCGCGCTGGCGGGCGGGGCCTCCTCAGCGTCGAACAGCCAGGCCTCCACGGCTTCCTGGACGTTGGAAAGGGCCTCCTCGAGCGTCTCGCCGTGGCTGAAGCACCCGGGCATGTCCGGCACGGTGACGCCGTAGGCTGCGCCGTCGTCGCTGTGCAGGATCACGGGATAGTGTTTGCGCATGCCGCTCACCTGGGCTCCTCCGTCTCGGGCGGCCAGGCCCAGCCGGCCTGGCGGAAAATGTTGCGCAACGTGCCTGTCGGGATGTCGCGCCCTTTGCCGTGATGGGGCACCACCAACCGCTCCCCGTGGGGACCTCCGAACACGTGGTGGCTGCCGTTCACCCGCAACAGCGTGAAATCACTTTTCTCCAGTCTGCGGATGATCTCGCGGCTGTTCATTTGTGTATGCTACACACGGCCTACGGTTTGTCAAGGATGCTCCCTTGTCACCCTTTCCCCGCGCCAAACGCCGCATGCGCCGCCAGAGCGTGGAACGGCTCACACCCAGAAGCGCCGCCCCGCCCGAGCGGCGCGACCTACGTGGCCGTGTGCCTGCCCGCGTTCTCGCCCGAGGGCGTGAAGCGGGACGGGTAGGGGGCTTGCCTGTCCCGTGAAGACTCGTTATCTGCGTTGCATGAGAGCAGAAAAGTCCAGAAAGCCCAAGGTGCCCAGACCTGTTGCCGGGGTGACCCGGGCCTGCGGCTACCGTGATCGCATGCGCGCCGCCGGGATGCGCCGGATCAGCCTGTGGGTGCCTGACGCGCGATCGGCCCAGGTGCAGGAAGAGGCCAGGCGACAGGCCTTGTCGGCTCGCTCCGCCCAGGACGACGCGGAAAACCTGGAGTTTATCGCATCGGTGGCCGATACCTCGGGCTGGACGTGAAGCGCGGCGACGTTGTGACCGTGGCGGCCCCGGGCAGTTACGGCAAGCCGCGCCCGGCCGTGGTGGTGCAGACCGATCTGCTGGAGGCCCATTCCAGCGTCTTGGTGGCGCTTGCCAGTTCCACGCTGGTGGATTCCCCTCTTTTCCGCCTGACGGTTGAGCCGACCGACAGCAATGGACTGCGAGCCGTGAGCCAAGTGATGGCGGACAGGATCATCGCTGTTCCCCGAGAAAAGATCGGGGCGGTCATCGGCCGCTTGGCTGAACCGGACCTTGCCAGAGTGAACCGGGCCATCGCGTTTGTGATGGGTTTGGGTTGAATCCCAGTCGCCGTACGGTCTAGGTCCCCGAGCTTCACCCCCTCTCCACCCCCAGCGCCCTCATGCGCCGCCAGAGCGTGGAGCGGCTCACGCCCAGAAGCGCCGCCGCCTCGCCCACGCGGCCACGGGAGCGGGCCAGGGCGTCCTCCAGACGGGCGCGCTGGGCCGAACCGGCTCCGGGGCCGGTCTCGTTGGCGGGTCCGGGCGCTGCCCCCGCTCCGGCTTCTCCGGCCCCTCCGGCGAACACTGGTCCGGCGAGTCCCGCTGACGGCGCGGGGGCCTCGTCCAGGAGCTCGCGCACCAGCGCCTCGTCCACCACGCGGCCCTGGTGCGTAGCCGCCACGCGGGCCATCACGTTCTGCAGCTCCCGCACGTTGCCCGGCCACGGATGCGTCGCGAGCGCCCTGAGCGCCCCGCCCGAGAACTCGAAGCGCCCGGGACGCCCGCTGGCCTGGTCGAGAAACCGCGCGGCCAGCCCGGGCACGTCCCCGGAGCGCGCCCGCAAGGGCGGCAGGCGCAGGCGCAGCACGTTCAGGCGGTAGTAGAGGTCGGCCCGGAAGCGCCCCTCGGCCACCAGCGCCCCCAGGTCGCGGTTGGTGGCCGCCACGGCGCGCACGTCCACGGGGATCACCTGATCGCTGCCCAGGCGCATCACCTTGCGCTCCTGCAGCACGCGCAGGAGCTTGCCCTGCGTGCCGGGCTCCATCTCCGCGATCTCGTCCAGGAAGATGGTCCCCCCGTGGGCCAATTCGAAGAGACCGGGTTTGCCCTTCTGGCTGGCCCCGGTGAAGGCCCCGGGCACGTAGCCGAACAGCTCGCTCTCCAGAAGCTGCCCGGGCAGCGCCGCGCAGTTCACCGCCACGAAAGGGCCCGCCCGGCGCGGGCTCGCGTTGTGGATGCCCTGGGCGAAAAGCTCCTTGCCCGTGCCCGTCTCGCCGTTCACGAGCACCGTGTCGCCGGTGCGCGCGTAGTCCCGGGCCATGGCCACGGCGTGGGTCAGGGCCGGGCTCTCCCCCTGCACGTCCTCCAGGCGCGCCGTGGCCACATGTCCGGAGGCCAGGCCGCGCAGGCGCAGGGTGGCCTCCATCTTCCGGATCTGGCGGGCGTCGTGGATGGTGGCCACGGCCCCCACCGTCTCGCCGCGCACGGTCAGGGGGAGGGTGCCGCAGAGCAGCTCCTGGTCGAACACGCGCTCGATGCGCGCGGGCTCGGGCCGCCCGTCCGTAAGCACCCGTTCCAGCCCGGAGCGCGGCCACACCTCGTCCACGGGACGCCCCAGGGCGTCGGCCTCCGTGAGGCGCAGGAGCCGCCCGGCCACGGGGTTGCACACGGTCACGCGGCCCGCGCGGTCCACGGCCACGATGCCGTTGTCCGTGGAGGTGAGCACGGCGCGCAGGAGCGAATTCTTGGCCTTCTCCACCGAACGGCCGTGGGCGATGCGTTTGGCCTCGCTCACGGCGGCCAGGATGCTGGCGGGGCTTGGGTCCACGGGCTGGCAGGGGATGCCCAGGCGCGCCGCGAAGAGCGCCATGATGTAGCCGCCCACCACGATCTCCGCGCCCCGCTCGCGGGCGGTGAGCAGCGCGGGGGTGATGCCCTCCTGGTTCTCCCATTCGACCACGTCCACGTCGGCCCCGAGCATGCGCCCCAGCTCCCGGGCGTTGTCGGACATGGGCGGGAAGGCCACCACGGCGATGCGCCGGGCGCGCTCCCGGGCCTTGTGCAGTGCCGAGAGGAGGTCCAGGCTGGTGGTTGAGATGTCCACCACCGAGAGGTCGGGCAGGGCCAGCTGCACGCAGCGGGCCGTGGCCCCGCGCGAGATGACCACCTCCACGCCCCGGGCGGCCAGGGCGCGGGCCGTGTCGGCCGCGCCGTCCATGAGGCCCTCGGCCAGGAGCACGTCGGGGTGCTCCGCGTGAAGGATCTCGCGGGCCACCTCCTGCATGCGGGGGGTCAGGGCGATGAAGGCGATGGTTTGCATGGCAGCCTCCGTGCAACATGATGCGACAGATTGAAACAAAATGCATCATTAATGTTTCGCTGCTGCGACAAAGTCGAAGATGGCCTTCAAATCATTGATTATTATAAGTGGAACGGTTCCTGCTCTTAAGCCTCCGAGGGAAACGGGACCCGCAACCCGGTCCGCCGACGGGCGGCCGCAACGAGGAGGAGCGCATGAAACTGGACTGGAAGGCCATCCTGCCCGTGGCCATCGGCTTGGCCATCTGGCTCGTGCCCACGCCCAAAGGGCTGGAACCCTACGCCTGGCAGTATTTCGCCCTGTTCACGGCCGTCATCGCGGCCCTGGTGCTGGAGCCCATCCCTGCGGCCGCGGCTGGCCTCATGGGCATCACCCTTGCGGCGGCGCTCAACCTGGTGCCCGCCCAGGCGGGCGTGGTCCCCAAACCGGCCGACGCCCTGCGCTGGGCGCTCTCGGGCTTCTCCAACGGCACGGTCTGGCTCATCTTCGTGGCCTTCATGTTCGCCATGGGCTACGAGAAGACGGGCCTGGGGCGGCGCATCTCCCTGGTGCTCATCAAGAAGCTCGGCCGCTCCACCCTGGGCCTGGGCTACGCGGTGGCCCTGGCCGACCTGGCCCTGGCCCCCTTCACCCCCTCCAACACCGCGCGCTCCGGCGGCGTGATCTTCCCCATCATCAAGAACATCCCGCCCCTCTACGGCTCCACCCCCGAGAGCGGCGCGCGCAAGATCGGCGGCTACCTCATGTGGACCGCGCTGGCCGCCACCTGCGTCACCAGCACCATGTTTCTCACGGCCCTGGCCCCCAACCTGCTGGCCCTCTCGCTCCTGGAAAAGACCGCCAAGTTCACATTCACCTGGAACGAGTGGTTCCTCTCCCTGGCCCCGGCCTGCATCCTCCTCTTCCTGGCCCTGCCCTACCTGATCTACGTGATCTATCCTCCCGAGATCAAACGCAGCGACGACGCCCCACTCTGGGCCGGGGCGGAGTTGGAGAAGATGGGCGGGATCACCCGCAAGGAAGTCACCATGGCCGGCCTGGCCGTGTTCGCCCTGGTGCTCTGGATCTTCGGAGGCAAGCTCTTCGACGCCACCACCGTGGCCCTCATGGCGCTCTCGCTGATGATCCTCACCGGCGTGGTCACCTGGGACGACATCACCGGCCACAAGACCGCCTGGAACGTGCTCTGCTGGTTCGGCACCCTGGTGGCCCTGGCCGACGGCCTGGGCAAGGTGGGCTTCCTCAAGTGGTTCGCGGCCCTGGCGGCCGGGGCCATGTCGGGCTTCTCCATCAACGCCCTGATGCTGGCCCTGGTGCTCTTGTTCTTCTTCATCCACTACATGTTCGCGAGCCTCACGGCCCACACCACGGCGCTGCTCCCGGTGATCCTGGCCACGGCCATGGGCATCCCCGGCATCCCCATGAAGACCTTCGCCATCCTCATCTGCGCCACCCTGGGCCTCATGGGCATTCTCACGCCCTACGCCACGGGGCCGAGCCCCGTGTACTACGGCTGCGGCTACATCACCCGGAAGGAATTCTGGACTCTGGGATTCGTCTTCGGTGTGATCTTCATCGGTGTGCTCCTGGGCGTGAACTTCCCCTATCTCCTGATGCGAGGGGTCTCCTAGCCCGCAACAATCAACGAGAGGCATGAGACAATGAACGGCAAGATCACCGTGTTCGGGGCGGGCAACGTGGGCGGGGCGGTCACCCGCAGGCTCATCGAGCGAAAGCTCTGCAAGAAGGTGGTGCTGGTGGACCGCAGCCCAGGCAAAGCCCAGGGTGTGGCCCTGGACATCCTGGAGGCCAGCCCCGTGGACCTCCTGGAGCCCGTGTGCCTCTCGGGAGAGAACCTGGAGGAGACCCGCAACTCCGACGTGGTGATCGTAACCGCCGGAGCCAGGCGCACCGAGGGCATGACCCGCGACGACCTCCTGCGCATCAACGCCCAGATCGTGGGCGAGTGCGTGGCCAACGCCGCGCGCTACAGCCCCTACGCCTTCTACATCATCGTGAGCAATCCCCTCAACGCCATGTGCCACGTGGCCATGCGCGCCGGGCAGATTCCGCCCACGCGCATCACGGGCATGGCCGGCATCCTGGACGCCTGCCGCTTCCAGTACTTCATCTCCAAGGAGTTGAACGTCTCGGTGGAGAACGTCCAGGCCATGGTGCTGGGCGAGCACGGCGAGGACATGCTCCCCGTGCCGCGTTACTCCACCGTGGCCGGCGTGCCGGTGGCCGAGATGATCCCACCCGAGCGCCTGGCCGAACTGGTGGCCCGCACCCGCGACGGCGGGGCCGAGATCATCCGGCTCATGCAGACCAGCGCCTTCTACGCTCCGGCCTCGGCCGTGATCCAGATGGTCTCGGCCGTGGTCATGGACAAGCGCAAGATCCTGCCGTGCGCGGCCTATCTGAAGGGCGAGTACGGGGTCACGGGGGCGTTCATGGGCGTGCCGGTGAAGCTTGGGGCCAACGGCGTGGAGCAGATCGTGGAGATCGAGCTCTCCGACGAGGAGCGGGCGGCCCTGGCCGCGAGCGCGGACAAGATCAAGCAGCAGCTGGCCGTGCTGGGCCAGGCCTGCTGAATGAGCGACAACGAACGCCCGGATGCGTCCGGGCCAGTGAAAGGAGCTTGCTGATGGACAAGCACGAGGCCCAGAGGACCCTGACGGACCTCATGGCCCGCTTCACGGGCTATGTGGGCAAACGCCTGCCCCAGGACGTTCTGGACAGGCTGGCCGAGTTGCGCCAAGGCGAGGACAGCTCCCTGGCGCGCGTGGTGTACGACTCCATGTTCGAGAACCTCGAAGCCGCCGACCGCCTCGACCGGCCCTGCTGCCAGGATACGGGCGTGATCCAGTATTTCGTCACGGCCGGGGCGGGCTTCCCGCTCCTGGGGCGGCTGGAGGAGATCCTGCGCGAGGCCGTGCGCCAGGCCACCCGGGAGGCCCCCCTGCGTCACAACGCCGTGGAGACCTTCGTGGAAAAGAACACCGGCGACAACACCGGCGTGCGCGTGCCCTGGATCCACTGGGAGATCGTTCCGGACAGCGACGATGCCGTGGTGGAGGTCTACATGGCCGGCGGCGGGTGCAGCCTGCCCGGCGCGGCCAAGGTGCTCATGCCCTCGGCCGGGTACGAGGGCGTGGTGCAGTTCGTCTTCGACGTCATCACCTCCTACGGCGTCAACGCCTGCCCGCCGCTCCTGGTGGGCGTGGGGGTCTCCACCTCTGTGGAGACGGCCGCCGTGCTCTCCAAGAAGGCCATCCTGCGGCCCATCGGGACGCGCAGTCCCAAGCCCCAGGCCGCCGAGATGGAGCTTCTGCTGGAAAAGGGCCTCAACGAGGTGGGCCTTGGCCCTCAGGGACTTTCGGGCAACGCCTCGGTGCTGGGCGTGCACATCGAGTCCTCGGCGCGCCACCCCTCCACCATCGGGGTGGGCGTTTCCGTGGGCTGCTGGGCGCACCGGCGCGGCGCCATCCGCATATCCCCGGACCTGAGCTACGAGATTCTTTCCCACAAGGAGGCCGCGCTGTGAAAAAGGTGCTCACCACGCCCATCAAGGACGCGGACCTCGAGTCGCTGCGCGCCGGGGATGTCGTCTACCTGGACGGCCATATCGTCACCTGCCGCGACGTGGGCCACCGCCGCCTCATCGAACTGGGTCGCGAGCTGCCCGTGGACCTCAATGGCCTGGCCATCTTCCACGCTGGGCCCATCGTGGCCAGGGACGGCGACGCCTGGAAGATGATCTCCATCGGCCCCACCACGAGCATGCGCATGGAACGCTTCGAGAAGGACTTCATCGAGCGCACGGGCGTGAAGCTCATCGTGGGCAAGGGCGGCATGGGCGCGGACACGGCAGAGGCCTGCGCGCGCCACAAGGCCGTGCACGCCGTGTTCCCCGGCGGCTGCGCCGTGCTGGCCGCCGAGGAGGTGGAGGAGATCGAGCGCGTGGAATGGGAGGACCTGGGCATGCCCGAGGCCCTGTGGGTCTCGCGCGTGAAGGGGTTCGGCCCGCTCATCATCTCCATCGACACCCATGGCAACAACCTCTTCGAGACCAACAAGGCCCGCTTCAACGAGAAGAAGCTCCCGGTGATCGAAGAGATCAACCGCCAGGTGCGGTTCATCAAATAGGAGGCGCGAGGTGAAGACCTACAGGATCGCAGTGATCCCCGGCGACGGCATCGGCAAGGAACTGGCCCCCGAGGGCGTGCGCGTGCTGGACGCGGCCGCCCGGGCCGCGGGCGGCTTCGCCCTGGACTACGAAAGCTTCCCGTGGGGCTGCGAATACTACGTGGAGCACAAGAAGATGATGCCAGACGACGGCCTGAAAATCCTCTCGGCCTTCGACGCCATCTACTTCGGGGCCGTGGGCTACCCCGAGCTGGTGCCCGACGACGTGTCCCTGCACGGGCTGCTCATCAAGATCCGCCTGGGATTCGACCAGTACGTCTGCCTGCGCCCCTGCACCCTGCTGCCGGGCGTGAAGAGCCCCCTGCAGGGCGTGAAGCCCGGCGACATCGACTTCATCACGGTGCGCGAGAACACCGAGGGCGAATACGCCGGTGCGGGCGGGCGCATGCACCCGGGCCAGCCCTCGGAGCTGGCCATCGAGACGTCCGTGTTCACGCGCACGGGTTGCGAGCGCGTGATCCGCTACGCCTTCGAGCTGGCGCGCTCGCGGCCGCGCAAGATGCTGGCCCACGCCACCAAGTCCAACGCCCAGAAGCACACCCTGACCTTCTGGGACCAGATCTTCGACGAGGTGGCCCGCGACTACCCCGACGTGAAGACCGAGCGCGTGCTGGTGGACGCCATGGCCGCGCGCTACGTGCTCAAGCCGGGCTCCCTGGACGTGGTGGTGGCCTCCAACCTCTTCGGCGACATCCTCACGGACATCGGCGGGGCCATCACCGGCAGCCTGGGGCTCTCGGCCAGCGGCAACATCGACCCCGAGCGGCGCTATCCCTCCATGTTCGAGCCCGTGCACGGCTCGGCCCCGGACATCGCGGGCAAGGGCATCGCCAACCCCATCGCCATGGCCTGGAGCGGAGCCATGATGCTGGACTTTTTGGGCGAGAAGCGCGCCGGGGCGCTTGTCGAGGCGGCCATCCGCGCCGTGACCGCCGAGGGCAAGTCCCTCACACCGGACCTGGGCGGCACGGCCACCACCACCCAGGTGACCGACGCCCTCGTCGACAAGGTGAGCGAGCTGGCCAAGTCCTGAAAAAAAGAACCCCGGGGCGGCCGCGTGGCCGCCCCGGGGGAATGTCCGCCGATCCTCTCGGCTAGGCCTTCTTCAGGAAGCAGGTCTTGAGCACGAGGCCCTTCACCTTGTCGGCGTTGCACTCGATCTCGGCGGGATCGTCCGTGAGGCGGATGTTCTTGATGAGCGTGCCGCGCTTGAGCGTAACGCTCGCCCCTTTCACCTTGAGGTCCTTGGTCAGCGTGACGCTGTCGCCGTTCTTCAGGATGGTTCCGTTGGCGTCCTTCACGATCACGTCGTCCATGCGATGGCTCCCGGGCTGGTTGCGCTTCGGCGCGCGGCGCGGCCCCATGCCGCCCGGGGGGCATATCCCGTCGGGCCTTCGGGGGCAAGGGTTTCCGGGGCGAGCGCGCGGCAATCGCCTTACAACCGGGCGGCGCGGCCCGGTGGAAGGCGCGCCCAGACCCTTCCGGGCGGGCGTCGGACGCGGTGCGTCCTGGCCGTCGGGTGGAACGCCGGTTCGTCAGGCGGCGCGGCCCTGCTGCTGTCTCGTGAAGGCGAAGGCGATCAGGTTGGGCACGTCCAGGATCACCGAGACGCCGCCGTCGCCGTTCACGGTGGTGCCCGCGATGAAGCGCACGCTGCCCAGGGCCTCGGAGAGGGGCTTGATCACCGCCTGCTGCTGGCCCACAACGGCGTCCACGGCCAGGCCCACCCACTTGCCTTCCACCCCCGTGACCACGATGCGCTCGTAACCGGGCTGGTCGCCCGGCACGTCGA
>NZ_JBZVFJ010000120.1:0-12497 GCF_058402725.1 Fundidesulfovibrio sp.
TGACGGCGCTCCTGGCTTGAGGTTCCTTACCGCCATGGCCCCCCGCAACCCCAACTGGACCATCCCCAACGCGCTCACCATGGCGCGCATCCTTTTCACGCCGCTCTTCGTGGCCCTCTTCGTGGACCAGGACCGCTGGGCCGCGCTTTCGCTCTTCTTTCTGGCGGGGATCACCGACGCCCTGGACGGCTTCCTGGCCCGCGTGCTGGACCAGCGCTCGGCCCTGGGCGCGATCCTGGACCCCCTGGCCGACAAGATGCTCCTGGACGCGGCCTACGTCTGCCTGGCGGTGGAGGGGTGGATTCCCGGGTGGCTGGCCGTGGCGGTGGTGAGCCGCGACGTGCTCATCGTGGGGGGCATCGCGCTCTTGACCTACTGGGGGCAGGACATGCGCGGGCGGATGAGCCCGAGCGTAGTGAGCAAGGCCACCACGGCGGCGCAGATGGGGCTGGTGCTGGCGGCATTCGCCCAGGCCCTGGAGGCGGGAGGGGCCTGGCTCGCGCCCCTGACCGAGGCGCTGGTGTGGATCACCGCGGCCCTTACCCTGGTCTCCGGCGGCCACTACGTGGCCCGGGGCCTGGCTCTGTTCGGCGCGGGCCAGGGGCGGGGCTAGCTCTTGCGGGAATCGTCCGGTCCGTTCTTGTGTTCCACGGCGTCCTTGTCCGAGGTGGAGCCCCGGAATTCGCGGATGGCCTTGCCCAGGCCGCGTCCCAATTCGGGGAGCTTGTTGCTTCCGAAGAACAGCAGGACGATGATGAGGATGATCAGCAGTTCCCAGAAGCCCAGACCGAACATGCGAAACCTCCGGCGGAAAAGTTGTCGCAAGGCTACAACGCGGCGCAGCCCCGGTCAAGGAAGGCTCTGTCCATGACGCGCCTTGTGCGCCTGCCCGCCGGAGGCTGCCGGCACTTCGTCTCCGGGCGCTGCCTCTACGAGGAGGCCCTGAACCCGGGCTATCACACGTCCTACCGCTGCACCGTGGTCCTGGAACTGCACGGCCTTTACGACGGCTTCCTCACGCGGGCCGAGGCTTTCGGGCTCAGCGAGTCCACGGCGGCGGACCTCTGGGAGCGGCGCTTTCTGGCGCTTTGCCGCCAGGATGCGGGTTGTCAGGATCGCCAGCCCGGTGATATGAATGCCTTTCCCGGCTGCGCGCACTGCCTGGGCGACGTCTGCGTCCTGCGGCTGCCCTCCTGCGACGGACGCTGCCGGAACTTCTCACCCCAACCACGGGACTGATGCACTCCGTATGAGCCAAGACACCGTCTCCCTTCTGATCCACGTGCCCGACCTGACGCCCCAGGCCGCCCCCGACGTGCCCCCGGCGGTGCGCTTCCTCGACCCGGGCCTGGCCCCGGCCGATCCCCCGGGCCGCTGGTTCCGGCCCCCGGACCTGCCCCTGGACGAGATCTCGGCCCGGGCGCTCACGGCGCAGTTCACCCAGCTGGCGCGCGAATCGCGCAGCGTGGCCGACGTTTCGGCCTACGCGCCGTCTCTCCAGGACGCCTACGGCTCCACCAGCTTCGCCATCAAGGACGGCCTGGAAGCCGCCCTGGAGGGCAGGCAGGATCAGGAGGTCCGCAAGCGCGCCCTCTCGCGCGCCCAGGCGGAGCTGTGCCTGGCCTGGGCCTTGGAGGAGGTCTCCCGCGAGCTGGACGGCCTGGCCGCCAAGCTGGGCGGCCAGTGGGCCGACTTCGAGAAGACCCTGGGCCTGGACGAGGAGGAGATCCTGGGCGGCGAGGAGGCCGCGCTCTCGGGCGCAAAGCCGGACCTCGTGCCCTCGGGGCCGGGTCTTCCCCTGGCGGTGTTCGTGGAGGCGGCGCTCACGGTGCTGCCTCCCAAGTGCGGGCTGCACGCCTCGGACGAGGCGCTGGCGGCGTCCTGGGAGGAATTCGGCGTGGTCTTCGCCCCGGCCGATGCCGCCCTCGCGGCGTCTCTCGGTCTCGCAGGGGCGTACCGCACGGCCCGTGCGCCGGGCTGGCGGCTGTGCCTGTCGCGCCGGAGCGACCCGGCCCGGCCCTGGCTGGACGCGCAACGCACGGTCCTCGTGCCGGAGAGGGGGTAGGGCATGCGCGCGCGCAAGGTGGAGCCGACCCATGTGCCCCAGGGCGTGAAGGGCGTGATTTTCGACTGCGATGGCGTCCTGGTGGATTCCAAGGATTCCAACAGGATGTTCTACAACATCATCCGCAGCAGGCTGGGCATGCTGCCCATGACGCCCGAGGAGGAGGACTTCGTCCACGCCAACGCGGTGTTCATTTCCATCGCGCACATCGTGCCCCGGGAACGCCTGGCGGAGGCCGAGGCCGCCCGCAAGGAGATCGACTATTCCGAACTGATCCCCTTCACCTTCCTGGAGCCCGGCCTGACGGAACTCCTGGACACCCTGCGCGAGTGGGGCATCCGCCTGGGCGTGAACACCAACCGCACCACCTCCATGGACATGCTCCTGGAGAACTTCGAACTCACCGAGTATTTCTTCCCGGTGGTCACTGCGGGCAACGTGAAGCACCCCAAACCCAACCCCGAAGGCGTGCACCGCATCCTGCGGGAATGGAACCTCACGCGTCAGGACGTGGTCTTCATCGGCGACAGCGACGTGGACGAGGCCACCGCCAGGGCTGCCGGAGTTCCCTTCTGGGCCTACAAGAACACATCGCTGGCCGCGCACCTGCACGTTTCGAGTTTCGAGGCCCTGCGGGAGGGCTTCCGCATGCGCCTGGAACGTGCCTGAGGAGAAAGCCCTTGATTTGCCCGGTGGCGTGTGAGACTCTGACCATGCCGCCACTCGAACGGCGATGCCAGCACAACGAGGAACGTATGCCTTTTCTTGGACCTCTTCTGAAAACCGTCGCTCTCATCCTGGATTTCGTGTTCGGAACCTACAAGTGGATCGTGATCATCGCTGCGGTGGTGAGCTGGGTGCGCCCGGACCCCTACCACCCCATCATCCGCTTCCTCTATTCGGCCACGGAGCCCGTGCTCTACAGAATCCGTCGCACGTTGCCCTTCGTGATGATGGGCGGGATCGACCTGTCTCCCATCATCCTGATCCTGGCGCTGCAGTTCATCGGTCAGGTCTTCATCGTGGAATCGCTGCTTCAGATGGCGTTCATGATGCGTTAACCGGGAAGGTGCCGTGACGGTCTCCAAGATCGACCTCCTGAACAAGAAATTCGCCCGTTGCATGCGCGGGTATTGCCCCGACGAGGTGGACCTGGCCATGCACGACGCGGCGGAAGCGCTGGGTCAGGCTGCGGACGAGAACCGCAGGCTCCTCGAGCGCCTGGCCGCGCTGGAACGCGAAGCCGCCCAGGCCCCAGCGCCCCCGCCGGTCCGCGCCGTGTCCTGCCCCCCCACGGACATCCAGGGCGCGCTCGACACCGGCCGACGGATCGTGGGCGAAATCAACGAAAACGCGCGCCGCGAAGCGCAGCGCATCCTCGAAGAGGCACGCTCCGAGGGGGCGCGCATCGTGGCCTCCGCCAACCTGGCAAAGGCCCGGGTCATCGAGGAAATCGCCGAGATGCGCGGCCAGCGCGAAGCCTTCGAGCAGGAGATGCGCCATCTCCTGGAAGGGCATTTCCGGCTCCTGGAATCGGCGGAGGCCGCCAGGCATTCGGAATCGGGAGACTTCACCTTCGCCGAGGGGCAGGACTAGCCGTGGACGTGCCGCTCTGGGCCGAACACGCCAAGGACGGCGGCTGGCGGCTGCTCGTCTGGGTGAGCCCGGGCGCGAAGAAGGACGAAGTGACCGGAACGGCCGACGGCCGCCTGAAGCTCAAGCTCAAGGCCCCGGCCGTGGACAACAAGGCCAACGAGGCCCTCCTGGCCTACATGGCCAGGCTCCTGGGCACGCCCAGGACGGCTCTGGAACTCTCGGCGGGCCAGACCTCGCGGCGCAAGACCCTGCGGCTGCGGCCCGGGGTCGAGCCGGTCTGGCCGGCCGCTGAAATCGCTTAGGGTACGAGACAAAAACCCACAACAGGAGATGACGCCCATGGACAGTCGCGATCTGGAACTCATCGCAAAGGTCAGCGAAACGGACGCGGAACTCAGGGCGCTCTACGATGAGCACCTCGCGTACGAGAAGCTGATCGAGAAGCTCGAAAGCAAGCCTTACCTCAACGCCACCGAGTTGATGGAAGTGAAGGAACTCAAGAAGAAGAAGCTCGCCGGCAAGACCAGGATGGAAGCCATCCTCATCAAATACCGCAAGGCGGAGGCGCAATAAATCATGGAACTGACCGGGGCCCAAATCCTCCTGGAATCCCTCGGGAGGGAGGGTGTTGACGTTCTCTTCGGCTTCCCGGGCGGAGCGGTGATCGACATCTACCACCACCTCCCCAACTACCCGAACCTGAAGCACATCCTCGTCCGGCACGAGCAGGGAGCCATCCACATGGCCGACGGCTACGCCCGGGCGACAGGCAAGGTAGGGGTATGCCTCGTGACGTCGGGCCCCGGCGCCACCAACACCGTCACCGGCATCGCCACGGCCTACATGGACTCCATCCCCGTGGTGATCATCACCGGTCAGGTGCCCACGCCGCTCATCGGCAACGACGCGTTCCAGGAAGTGGACATCGTGGGCATCACGCGGCCCTGCACCAAGCACAACTACCTGGTGAAGGACATCTCCCAGCTGGCCAAGACCATCAAGGAGGCCTTCTACCTGGCCCGCTCCGGCAGGCCCGGCCCCGTGCTCATCGACCTGCCCAAGGACGTGCAGCAGCAGCTCTGCGCCTTCAAGTATCCGCCCGGCGAAGTCTCCATGCGCAGCTACAACCCCCACCGCGAGCCCAACGCCAAGCAGGTGCGCAAGGTGGCCCAGCTGTTGGCCAAGGCCAAGCGCCCCGTGCTCTACGCGGGCGGCGGCGTGGTCAGCGCCGGGGCCTCGGAGGAGCTCACCAGGCTCGCCCGCGCCCACAATCTGCCCGTTACGGCCACGCTCATGGGTCTGGGCTGCTTCCCCGGGGACGATCCCCTCTGGCTGGGCATGCTCGGCATGCACGGCACGTACGCGGCCAACCACTCCATCGCCGGGTCCGACCTGATCCTGGCCGTTGGCGCGCGCTTCGACGACCGCGTCACGGGCAAGCTCTCCGAGTTCGCCTGCAAGGCCAAGATGGTGCACATCGACATCGACCCCACCTCCATCCAGAAGAACGTGCGCGTGGACGTGCCCATCGTGGCCGACTGCCGCCTCTTCCTGGAGGCCCTGAACACCGAGGCGGACCTTCTGGCCAAGGAGCCCGGCGGCTGGACGACCAAGGACAAGTGGGTCGAACAGACCGCCGCCTGGAAGGCCGAACACCCCCTGCAGTACAAGCCTGCGGCCGAGGGCGGCTTCATCAAGCCCCAGGCCGTGGTGGAGACCATCCACCGCATCACCTCGGGCGACTGCATCGTGGCCACCGAGGTGGGCCAGAACCAGATGTGGGCCGCCCAGTTCTTCAATTACCGCAAGCCCCGCACCCTGCTCACTTCCGGAGGGCTCGGCACCATGGGCTACGGCTTCCCGGCAGCGATCGGCGCACAGGCGGCCTTCCCGGACAAGCTGGTCATCGACGTGGCGGGCGACGGCTCCATCCAGATGTGCATCCAGGAGCTGGCCACCGCCATGTGCTACAAGTTGCCGGTGAAGATCGTCATTCTCAACAACGGCTACCTGGGCATGGTGCGCCAGTGGCAGGAACTCTTCTACGAGAAGAACTACTGCAACACCTGCATGGACGTCGCCCCGGATTTCGTGAAGCTCGCGGAGGCCTACGGCGCGGCCGGGTTCCGCGTCAGCGAGGCCAAGGACCTGGAAGAGACGCTGCGCAAGGCCTTCGCCAGCCCGCTGCCCTGCATCGTGGACGTGGTGGTGGACCCCGAGGAGAACGTCTACCCCATGGTCCCCGCCGGCAAGTCCCTCACCGAAATGATCCTGGTCTAGGAGGACGCCATGCGCCATATCCTTTCCGTTCTCGTGGAGAACGAGCCCGGCGTCCTCTCGCGGGTGTCCGGCCTCTTCTCGGGCAGGGGCTTCAACATCGAGACCCTCAACGTGGCCCCCACCCTGGAGGCGGGGGTCTCCATCATGACCATCACCACCTTCGGCGACGACCAGATCATC
This sequence comes from Fundidesulfovibrio sp., assembly GCF_058402725.1. Lineage (NCBI taxonomy): Bacteria > Pseudomonadati > Thermodesulfobacteriota > Desulfovibrionia > Desulfovibrionales > Desulfovibrionaceae > Fundidesulfovibrio > Fundidesulfovibrio sp. The sequence continues at coordinate 6,122 of NZ_JBZVFJ010000120.1, forward strand.
GAGCAGATCATCAAGCAGCTGCGCAAGCTCGTCACCGTGATCAAGGTCGTGGACCTGACCGAGGTGAAGAACGTCGAGCGCGAGATGATGCTCCTCAAGGTCTCGGCCGAGGAGGGCAAGCGCGCCGAAATCCTGCGCATCGTGGACGTGTTCCGCTGCAAGGTGGTGGACGTGGGCTTCGACGAGATGACCATCGAAATCACCGGCACCCAGGACAAGCTCACCGCCCTGGTGAACCTCATGCAGCGCTTCGGCATCAAGGAAACGGCCCGCACCGGCGCCGTGGCCATGAAGCGGAGCATGCAGCAGTAAGACAGAAGTAGCGCAGCCTGGAGCAGGGCGGCTTTGCCGCCCGTAAGCGGCTCCAGCAATCCCCGACCTCGGGGTTTGCCATCACGCAGAGAGGGCGGAGCCCTCTCCAGACCTTTCCCGGGTCCATGGGGAGACCCCATGGACCCGGCAATTGTTTCGCGGGCTTCACCGGGCGCGCTGGCGTGCGGCCGTTCCGGCTTGCGGAATTGTCGAATTTCGTCTAAAATTCTCATCCCACGATTCCATGCGACTCTCTCGCACCATCCATAAGGAGCCCCCTCGATGAAAGTCTTCTACGACCAGGACGCCGACCTCTCCCTCCTCAAGGACAAGACCGTGGCCATCATCGGCTACGGCTCCCAGGGCCACGCACACGCCCAGAACCTGCGCGATTCCGGCGTGAAGGTCGTCATCGGGCAGCGTGAAGGCGGCCCCAACTGGAAGCTGGCCAAGGAGCACGGCTTCGAGCCCATGGAGGCCTCCAAGGCCGCCGCCATGGCCGACCTGATCATGATCCTCATCCAGGACCAGTACCAGGCCGACCTCTACGCCAAGGACATCCTGCCCAACCTGAAGCCCGGCAAGGTGCTCGCCTTCGGCCACGGCTTCAACATCCACTTCAACCAGATCGTGCCCCCCGCCGACGTGGACGTGATCATGGTGGCCCCCAAGGGCCCCGGCCACATGGTGCGCCGCGTCTACACCGAAGGCTCCGGCGTGCCCTGCATCGTCGCCGTTCACCAGGACGCCTCCGGCAAGGCCTTCGAGATCGCCCTGGCCTACGCCAAGGGCGTGGGCGGCACCCGCTCCGGCGTGCTCCAGACCACCTTCACCGAGGAAACCGAGACCGACCTCTTCGGCGAGCAGGCCGTGCTCTGCGGCGGCGTCTCCGAACTGATCAAGGCCGGCTTCGAGACCCTGGTCAACGCCGGATACCAGCCCGAGATCGCCTACTTCGAGTGCCTCCACGAGCTCAAGCTCATCGTGGACCTCATCTACGAGGGCGGCCTGGCCAAGATGCGCTACTCCATCTCCGACACCGCCGAGTACGGCGACTACACGCGCGGTCCCCGCATCATCACCGACGAGACCCGCAAGGAGATGGCCAAGATCCTCAAGGAAATCCAGCACGGCGAGTTCGCCAAGGAATTCATCATGGAAAACCGCGCCGGCGGGCGCGCCCACTTCCTGGCCATGCGCCGCGTCAACGCCGCGCACCAGATCGAGGAAGTCGGCGGCAAGCTGCGCTCCATGATGAGCTGGCTGAAAAAATAAGCGCCGCTGACCGAAAAATGAGGCCGTGGTCCTGGACGGGTCCACGGCCTTTTTCTATAGATGGTGGAAGATAAGGTTCCGCACTTCCCGTGGGATGGGCTGGGCCTGTTTTCATCCAAGGAAGCGTGCATGTCCCAAGTCAACCGGGCGACCCTCGCCGCCCTTCTCGCCGTGTTCCTCCTGGCAGCCCAGGCCCAGGCCCAGGAAAAGCGCGATGGCCACTACTGGCGCACCATCCCGGAGACCGAGAAGCTCGACGTCATCCTGGGATTTTTCGACGGCATGGCTCTCTCCGAGTCGCTCATCCACATCGTGGTGCGCGACAACTATTCCGTCTGCACAGACGTGATCGAGAGCATCATGGCCCAGACCTCCAAGTACATGGACAACCTCACCACGGCCCAGATCGCCACCGGGCTGGACGCCTTCTTCGAAGAACCCCAGAACCGCAACATCCCCATCTATTGGGGCATCTGGGTGGTGGCCCGCCAGGCAGGCGGCGACAAGAACACCCAAAGCCTGGTCAAGGAGTTGAGGAGGGCCCACAAGTGATCAACGCACCCGACGTGTGGGACCCCTCCCTTGAGGTCGGAGACCCCATCATCGACGGACAGCACCGCACCCTCTACCGCATGATCGTGGACCTGGACAAAAGCATGTCCCGCGAAGCCTTCGGGCAGGCCGTCCTGGACGCCCTCAACGGCATGAAGGCCTACGCCCGGACGCACTTCCAGCACGAGGAAGACCTCATGGAGCGCTCGGCCTGGCCGGGCCTGGCGGCCCACAAGGCGCTCCACACCTCCTTCATGCAGAAGGCCGCACAATTCGGCGGCAACGCCCTGGCCGACAGCGAATGGACCTCCCTGGACATGTTGCGGTATCTGATGGACTGGCTGGTCAAGCACATCCGCGTGCACGACCGGGCCTTCTTCACCTGGCTTTCCCAGCGCTGAACGGCGCTTCGACGGCGCGGCCCTCTTCGCCCCGTGGCGCACGGGCCGCACACGCGGATTGCCTGCACCGATCGGATCGGCAGTCCCGGGGCGTTTTCCGTGAGCCGACCGCCCGGGAAACGCCTCCGTACACCGTCCGGAGCCCGCAGGACCGGCGGTCCCGCGCGCCCCTCCCGCAGCCCTGCACCTTCCTACGGCGTCTGGCCCGGCGTTTCCTTCGCCCCGTGAACTATTGACATCTTTCGCGGATTCCATGATAGGCCACTCGCTGCACAGCTAATAGTTAGCTTGCTAATGAAGTGCCCGGTGCTTCCCGGCATCGTCCCCAGGGAGGGAACATGGACGTACGCAGGATGAAATCCCTTCACGGCGCCGCCTGCGCGGCGCTTCTGGCAGCGTTCGTCGCGCTGACAGGCTGTTCCAAGGATTCGTCGGGCCAGGCCCCGGCGGGCGGCATGCCCGCGCCCATGGTGGTGGCCGAAACCGTCAAGCGCGAGGATGTCCCTCTCAATTTCGAATACATGGGCCAGACTGCGGGATCCCGCGAGGTGCAGGTGCGCGCCCGCGTGGGCGGCATCCTACTCAAGCGCTCCTACGAGGAAGGCAGCCGCGTGCGCCAGGGCGACGTGATGTTCGAGATCGACCCCGCCCCCTTCCAGGCCGCCCTGGACCAGGCCAGAGGCGCGCTCGGCCAGTCCGATGCGCGCCTTGCCAAGGCCAGGCGCGAGATGGAGCGCATGCAGAACCTCTTCAAGGGCGACGTGGTGAGCCAGAAGGACCGCGACGACGCCGTGACGGAACACCAGACCGCCACGGCCGAGGTGGAGGCCGCCCGCGCCAAGGTGCGCGAGGCCACCATCAACCTGGGCTACACCAAGGTGACGGCCCCCATCTCCGGCATCACCAGCAAGGCGACGCGCTCCGAGGGCAGCCTCGTGGCGGCGGGCGCTGAATCGAGCCTGCTCACCACCATCACCCGGCTCGATCCCGTCTACGTGCACTTCTCCCTGCCCGGGGCCGACTACACCCGCGTGCGCAAACTGCGCGCCGAGAACAAGCTCGCCTTCGACAAGGGCGACTTCGACATCTCCATCCTGCTGCCAGACGGCAAGGTCTACGGCCAGCCCGGCAAGATCAACTTCACCGACACCATCATGGACGCCAGCACCGGCGTGGTGAAGGTGCGCGCCGAGTTCCCCAACCCCGAGGCCGAGGTGCTGCCGGGGCAGTACGTGCGCGTGCGCCTCACCGGGGCCAGGCTGGCGAACGCGCTGGCCATCCCCCAGGCCGCCGTGCTCCAGACCCAGATGGGCGCGCTGGTGTGGACCCTGGACGCCTCCGACGTGGTGCAGCCGCGCCCCGTGGTCCTGGGCGAGCAGGTTGGCAACCGCTACCTGGTGGAACAGGGCCTTGAAGGCGGCGAACGCATCATCACCGAGGGCGTCATCAAGGTGCGCCCGGGCGCGAAGGTGAACGTGCGCCCCGAAGGCGCTTCCCCGGGAGCGCCGGGGGGAGCCCCCGGGCAGCAGGCCCCCAAGGCGGAGGGCGGCAAGTGATCTCGCGCTTCTTCCTGAACAGGCCCGTGTTTTCCACGGTGATCTCCCTGATCATCGTGCTGGCCGGGCTGGTGGCCATGCGCGTGCTGCCCGTGGCCCAGTATCCGGAGATCGTGCCGCCCGAGGTGCGCGTGCAGACCGCCTACCCGGGCGCGAGCCCCGAGGTGATCTCCCAGACCGTGGCCGCCCCCCTGGAGCAGCAGATCAACGGCGTGGAAAACATGCTCTACATGCGCTCCACCAGCGCCGGCGACGGCTCCGTGAGCATCGCCGTGGTCTTCGCCGTGGGCGTGAACCCGGACCAGGCCACCATCAACGTGAACAACCGCGTCCAGGCCGCCCAGCCCTTCCTGCCGGAAGACGTGCGCCGCCAGGGCGTCACCGTGAGCAAGAAGACCTCCAACATGCTCATGGTGCTCTCCATGGACTCGCCCGACGGGCGCTACGACACCATCTTCGTGAGCAACTACGCGCTGGTCAACGTCATCGACGAGCTCAAGCGCGTGCAGGGCGTGGGCGACGCCGTGATCTTCGGCGCAAAAGACTACTCCATGCGCATCTGGCTGCGCCCGGACCGCCTGGCGCAGCTCAAGCTCACCCCCGGCGACATCGCCACGGCCATCCGGGAGCAGAACTCCCAGTTCGCGGCCGGGCGCATCGGCGAGGAACCCCAGGTGAGCCAGGTGGACATCAACTACATGGTCACCACCCAGGGCCGCCTGACCACCGTGGAGGAGTTCGAGCGGATCATCCTGCGCGCCGACCCCGACGGCTCCACCCTGCGCCTGGGCGACGTGGCCCGCGTGGAGCTGGGCGCCAGGGACTACGCCTTCGTGGGCAAGCGCATGGGCAACCCCACCGTGCCCCTGGGCATCTTCCTGGCCTCCGGGGCCAACGCCCTGGACACCGCCGACCGCGTGAAGGCCAAACTGGAAGAACTCTCCAAGCGTTTCCCCGAGGGCGTGAGCTACTCCATCCCCTACGACACCACGGCCTTCGTGCGGGTCTCCATCCACGAGGTGGTCAAGACCCTGGGCGAGGCCATGGTCCTGGTGTTCCTGGTGGTCTACCTCTTCCTGCAGCGCATCCGGGCCACGCTCATCCCGTGCCTGGCCGTGCCGGTGTCCATCGTGGGCACGTTCGCGGGCATGTACGCCCTGGGCTTCACCATCAACACGCTCACGCTCTTCGGCATGGTGCTCTCCATCGGCATCGTGGTGGACGACGCCATCGTGGTGCTGGAGAACGTGGAGCGCATCATGCGCACGCAGCATCTGCGGGCGCGCGAGGCCACGGCCAAGGCCATGGAGGAGGTGACGGGACCCGTCATCGCCATCGTGCTGGTGCTCTGCGCCGTGTTCGTGCCCGTGGCCTTCCTTGGAGGCCTCACGGGCGAGATGTACAAGCAGTTCGCCATCACCATCGCGGTGTCGGTGGTCATCTCGGGCCTGGTGGCGCTGACGCTCACGCCGAGCCTCTGCGCGCTGCTGCTGCGCGACCACAAGGAGCCGTGCGGCTTCTTCAAGGTCTTCAACCGCTGGTTCGAGCGCCTCACGGAGCTCTACGGCGGGGGCGTGGCCTTCCTGCTCAAGCGTTCGCTCCTGGCCGTGGCCCTCTTCGGCGTGCTGGGCGCGGCCACGCTCTGGCTCTTCCGCACCGTGCCCTCGGGCCTGCTCCCCGACGAGGACCAGGGCTTCATCCTGGCCGTGAACATCCTCCCCGACGGCGCGGCGCTGCACCACACCCTGGGCATGTCCGGGGCTCTGGACTCCATGACCCTCCAGGACCCCATCGTGAAGTCCGTGATCACCTTTTCGGGATACGACTTCCTCACCGGAGCCACGCGCTCCAACTACAGCACGTCCTTCGTCACGCTCAAGCCGTGGGACGAGCGCACCAAGCCCGGCGAGGGCTCCAAGGACCTGGTGGGACGCACCTTCGGCCGGGGCATGGCCCTGCCGCGCGGCCTCACCCTGGCCTTCAACCCCGCGCCCATCCAGGGCATGAGCAACACCGGCGGCTTCGAGGTGTACATCCAGAGCCGTGGAGAGGGCAGCCTCAAGGACCTCTCGGCCGTGATCGACAAGGTCATCGCCGCCGGGGCCAAGCATCCTGAACTGGGGCGGCTCTCCACCACCTTCGGGGCCAATGTGCCCCAGATGCGCGTGAACCTGGACCGCAACAAGGCCAAGGCCCTGGGCGTGCCCGTCAACGCGGTGTTCGAGGCCATGCAGTCCACCTTCGGGGCCTACTACGTCAACGACTTCAACAAGTTCGGAC
>NZ_JBZVFJ010000121.1:0-12475 GCF_058402725.1 Fundidesulfovibrio sp.
GGGACGAGTGGGGCCACGGGGCGCTCGCGGTCCAGGCGGTCGCGCTCGCGGATGGCCTGCTCGATGGCCGCGAGGTCGGCCTCCCGGCCCATGCCCTCCAACTGGCGCACGCGGCGCAGGGCGCGCACGCGGGGGCTTGCGTCCAGGAAGAACTTGCGCCGCGCCTTGGGGAAGACCACCGTGCCCATGTCGCGCCCTTCGGCCACCAGGGAGGTCCCCAGGCCCAGGGAGCGCTGCACCTGAAGCTGGCGCGCGCGCACCTCGGGCCGCACGGCCAGCAGCGAAGCCCAGCGCCCCACCTCCTCCGTGCGCACCGCGTCGCCCACGGCCGCGCCGTTGCACAAGAGCTTGGAACAGTCGCCCACGCCCATGAGGCCGAAGACGATGCCCGGCAGCCTGGCCTCCAGCTCCGGTCCGGAGAGGTCCCACGCGCCCTCGCCCAGGGCCAGGGCCGTGGCCCGGAACATGGCCCCGGTGTCCAGGTAGGCGATGTCCAGGGCCTGGGCCGTCATGCGGGCCAGAGTGGACTTGCCCACCCCGGCCGGTCCGTCCATGGTGATGACAAGGGGTTCAGCCATGGCTCGCCAGCACCTCTTCCAGGGCCTGGACGAAGGCCCGGTTCTCCGGATCGCTGCCGATGGACACGCGCAGGCAGGCGGGCATGCCGTAGCTGGCCAGGGGCCGGATGATGATCCCCCGGGCCAGCAGAGCCTGAAAGACGCCCTGGGCGTCGACCGGCGGCGTGAAGAGGATGAAGTTGGCCATGGAGGGGCTGGGGCGGCAGCCCAGGCGCTCCAGTTCGACTTGCAGGTAGGCGCGTCCCTTGCGCACGGCCTCCAGGGAGGCGAGGCGGAAGTGGTTGTCCTCCAGGGCGGCCATGCCCGCGGCCTCGGCCAGCAGGTTCACGCTGAAGGGCAGACGCACGCGCAACAGGTAGTCGGCCAGCCAGACGGGCATGGCCCCGAAGCCCAGGCGCAGCCCGGCCAGTCCGTGCAGCTTGGAGAAGGTGCGCAGCACCGCCACGTTGGGCAGGTTGTCCAGCCTGCCCAGCACGGAGTGCTCCTCCTCGGGTTCGGCGAACTCCACATAGGCCTCGTCCACCACCAGGAGCGCCCTGGGGGGCAGGGCCTTGGCCAGGTAGGCCAGCTCGGCGGCCTTCACCGCGTGCCCCGAGGGGTTGTCGGGGTTGGTGACGAACACCAGGGCGGTGTTCTCGTCGCACAGGGCCAGAAGCTCCTCGAAGGGGAAGCTGAAATCCTCGCGCAGGGGGGCCTGTCGCATCTCCACGCCGCAGAGTTTGGCCTGGAGGCGGTAGATGCTGAAGCAGGGCTGGAAGGCCACCACGTTGTCCACGCCGGGGCGGGCCTTCACGCGCAGCATCAGGTCGATGATCTCGTCGGAGCCGTTGCCCGGCACGATGCGCGCGGGATCGACGCCGTGGAAGTCCGCGATGGCCCGCACGAGCCTGGGGTTGCCCGACTGGGGGTAGCGGAAGACGCTCTCGGAGCGGCGCGCGAGCACGCGGCGCACCAGCGGCGAGGCCCCCAGGGGGTTCTCGTTGCTGGCGAGCTTGATCACGTTGGCCAGCCCGTGGCGCTCCCGGATCTCGTCGATGGAAAGGCCCGGCGAATAGGGAGTGAACTCCAGCACTTCGGGGCGCAGCGTGTCGCGCGGGTCCATCAATCCTCGTCCTTGTGTTCCGGGCGGATGGTCAGCACCGGGCATTTGGAGCTTTTCACGATCTTTTCCGCCACCGATCCGAAGAGGATGCGGTCGATGCCGGTGCGGCCGTGGGTGCCCATGATGATCAGGTCGGCGTCCTCGTCCTCGGCCATGTTGAGGATCTCCTCGGCGGGATAGCCCACGAGCACCTTGCCGGTGGCGTCGGCGCCCTTGAAGTGGGCGTCGAGGTAGGCCTGCATGCTGGAGTCCGCCCCGGAGACGATCTCGCCCACGAAGGCCTCGATGGAGCTGGGCGGCACGTGGAAGCCTACGTACTGCGACAGCGACGGGGCCACGTAGACGCAGATCAGTTTCGCCCCCGTGCACCGTGCCAGCGACACGGCGTAATCGGCGAGCTTGGGGCTGTGGTCGGAGAAATCGACCGCGCAGAGAATCTTCTTGAAATCGGCCATGGCCGCCTCCAATGGTTCGCGTTGTCCGAACCCCGAGTGTAGCCGCACGGGGCGAGGATAGACAAGGGGTTTCCCCTGGACTACTGAGGGGAAAGGCTCGTTGGGGCGCCATGTGCGCCCGGGCCTGGAGTTTTGCCCGCTTCGGCCGATGGGGAAAGGGCACGGCGGCAAAAACTTCCGGGTGCAAAGATTCCTATTGTCCATGATTTCAAGCAGTTGACAAAATCCACGTGTTGGCAAGGGCTTTGCTTTGCAGAGCCAAGGAACACGTCAGGGCGAGGAGATGCGCCGATGAAGATTCAACCGGACCAGATCGTCCCCATCCAACAGACGGGAAAGGTTCAGTCCAGCAGGTCCACCCAGGCCGGGGGCTTCGGAGACATCCTGGCCAGGGAGGTGGAGAGCGGGCAGCAGGCGGCACGGACCGCCCCGCCCCCCCTGCTCTCGGGCATGGCGGGACTGACCCAGGCCATGGCGGCCCAGGCCGCCGCGCCGGCCGCCGGGGTGGCGAACGAAAGGCAGGCGGTCATGGAAAACGTGGACAGCATTCTCAACCAATGGGAAAAATATTCCGACGCCCTGGCCAGCGGCGGCTCCGCCCAGCTGCGCCAGGCCTACGGAACCCTCGAAACCATCCAGAGCGGCGTGAAAAGGCTCAAGGACGAGCACCCCGGCCTGGACGGGCACAGCCCGGAACTCTCTTCGCTGGTCAACGAACTGGATGTCCTGGCCGCGACGGAACAGATCAAGTTCAACAGGGGCGACTACCTCTAGCACGGGCTCGCCCCGGCCCTGACGCATCCGGTCCTTCAACCCGGGGCTCCGCCCTCCCACAGGGGGACGTGGCGGGGCCCCGGGGGACGACTTCCCCCCGCGCTCCCCGCGCCGCCTCCCGACACGCCGCGCCCCGCACCGTTTCGATACGCCGCGCCGTCGGCCGCATACGACCGCCACAGCACCATCCGCTCCATGGGGACAGCCTCCCAGCGCGCCGCATCCAGGGCCTCCAGCGCGGGACGCCACGCGGCATACGGGGCGGCTCCCCTGGCCCGGGCCACCGTGAGGTGCGCCGCGTACGCGCGTGAGGCGCGCGCGAAGCCCAGCGGCGCGAGCGCATCCTCCACCGACCGCGCCAGGAGCGCGCACTGCGGCCCGCCCAGGGCCAGCCCGGACCAGAGCACCCGGGGGGCGCCGCGCTCCGGGAACGTCCCGGCCCCGCCCGGGCGCAGGGTGAAGGCCTCCCAGGCCACGCCCTCCAGCGCCGCCTTCAGGGACGGGACGCTCTCCAGGGGCGTATCGCCCAGGAACTTGAGCGTCACATGCCACTCCCCGGGCCTGATCCAGGCGCAAGGGACCGGAACCAGAGGCTTCAGGGCGCGCGAAAGCTCCGCCAGGGCGTCCTGGCTGGCCTGTGGCAGGGGCAGGCCCACGAAGAGCCGCGCCGTCTCCATGGCGTCGCAGGCGTGACCGCAGTCCGGAGCGCGGGCCGCTCAGGCCCCGGTGTCCGGCCCGGAGTCCTGATCGTCCGGCGCCGCGTCGCCGCCGGGGGCGGAGGCGTCGTCCAGGCCGACCGGCATCTCGCCGCGCGGGGCGTGCGCCAGGGCGACGATGGCGTCCAGGACCTCCTCGGGGTCCTGGTGCTGGAAGATGTTGCGCCCCGCGCAGATGCCCGCCGCGCCGCAGGCCAGGGCCTCCTCCATGGCGGCCAGGAAGCGCTGGGCGTCTCCCCGGCCCGGGCCGCCCGTGACGAGCACCGGCGTGTCCGAGGACTCGATGGCCTCGGCGAAGCTGGCCGGGTCGCCGCCGTAGGGCACGCCCGTGAGGTCCGCGCCCAGTTCGGCGCCCAGGCGGATGCAGTGGGAGATGAGGCTCGGGTCCAGCTCGTTGACGATCTGCCCGCCCCGGGGCGCGATGACGGCCAGCACGGGCAGCCCGGCCTGGTGGGCCTCGTCGGCCATGGCCCCGAAGTCGGCCAGCATGCGGTCTTCCTGGTCGTTGCCCACGTTGATCTGCAGGCTCACGGCGTCCGCGCCCAGGCGCAGGGCCTCGCCCACCGAACAGACCACCGTGCGCCCGTAGGGCGGCAGGGCGTGCTTGGTGCCCCCCGAAAGCTGCACGATCAGCCCCATGCACGGCGGCAGGGCCGCCCCGTGCGCGCGGGCGGGGCCCTTGTTCAGGAGCACGCCCTGCACCTCGCGCCCGGCCACCAGGCCCAGGAGACGCCCCACGGCCTCCAGGCCGGGAAGCATGCCCTCGCCCACGCCGTGGTCCAGGGGGAGGATCACCGAGCGCCCGCTCCGGGGCGAAAAGAACCTGGACAGCCTGCGCCGGATGCCGGTCATGGAGAAGTCCTTGGTCTGGTCGTTGAAGGAGAAGAACCGGGGCTCCACCGGGGCGCTCCTGGCGGCCTGGCGCAGGCGGGTTCTTGGCATCACGTTTCGCATGGTTTCACCTCTATCTGTCGGACCACAGGGCGCGCGCGCCCTTCACGGCCAGAAATCCCAGTGGCAGCCCCCGAAAGGCCAGCCCCATGCGCGCCGCGCCGGGGGACACGGCCACGCTGCGGCCCTCCAGGAGCGCGCAGAGCACGGCCGGATCGTCGGCGTCCAGGCAGGGACCGGCTCCTGGCGGCGCGGCGAGCACCCGGGCGCGCCCCCACGGACGGAAGACGCCCCCCGAGAGCATGCCCAGGCGCTGGCCCTTGCGCCGGGGCGGCAGAAGGCCGCGGCCGCGCTCGGGCAGGAAGCACAGTTCGTCCTTGAAGGGCTCCAGCCAGCCCGGGGGCAGCGCCTCCCAGGCCAGGTCCGGGGCCAGGGAGGCCACCTCTTCCAGGCTCAGGGACTCGAAACCCGCCTCGCGCTCGCGGGGGCCTCTTTTCAGGGGCTTCTCCCTCCCGGCACAGGGGCGGGGCGGCCGCTCCCGGCAATCCCGCCTCGCCGCGCCGCGCGCGGCCCGGACCTGTGCCCGCCCCGCTTCCGCTTTGCAACGGGCCGGGATACGACCGGGCGCGCCGTCCTGAACCAGTCCGCCACCCTCTTCGGCGTCCTGGCCGGGTCGTCCGGGGGCCTGGGGCGACGCGTCGGCCCACGCCGCGCCGCCGGGCTTCACCAGGAGCGCCAGGTAGAAGCCCTGGGCCTCGGAGCCCTCGGAGTCCACGCGCAGCGTGCCCTCCGCGCCCGACAGCAGGGGCTCGTGGAAGGAAAACCCGGCGAAGGGGACCAGGGGCACAAGCTCCAGGCCCAGCTCCCGGACGGCCCAGAGGGCCTGTTCCTCGTTCTCTGCCACGTTGGTGGTGCAGGTGGAATAGAGAAGCCGTCCGCCCGGGGCCAGGAGCGTGGACGCCTTGGCCAGGAGCTCGCGCTGGAGCGCGGCCAGGGGCTGGGCCTTGTCCGGTGTCCACAGGTCGAGCACGCGGGGGTTCTTCTCCACGGTGCCCCAGCCGCTGCACGGGGGGTCCAGGAGGATGTGGCCGAAGGCGGCCTCGGGCAGGGGCAGGTCCTGGCCCTTCATGCCGGTGGTGGCGGCCTGGGGCAGGTTCATGCAGGCCAGGTTGCGGCGCAGGGTGGCCAGGCGGTCTGCCCCGGGCTCGTTGCCCAGCACGAAGCCGCCGCGCCCCGCGAGCTGGGCCAGGAAGGAGGTCTTGCCGCCGGGGCTGGCGCACATGTCCAGCACGGCCGCGCCGGGAGGCGGAGCCAGGGCCAGGGGGGGCAGCATGGAGGAGCGGTCCTGGATGTAGACCAGGCCGAAGCGCGCGGCCAGGGAGGCCCCCAGGGGGAATGGCTCTGCCGTCAACCGTCGGCAGAGGCCGTGGAAGGGCTCGGGCTCGAAATCGAACCCCTGGGCGCGCAGGAGGTCCTCCACGCGGGAAATCTCGGAGGCCTCGCAGACGAGGCGGAAGGAGCGTGCCACGCCCCGAGGATGGCCCAAGCCCACGCGCTTGGCAAGGCCCGTATCGCGTAACCTCAAGGCGTCGCGACGCGTCCCCCTTGCAGGGCCGGACGGCCCGGGCGGTCATGAATCTTTGTTCATGCCCGGCCATTTCGTCCAACACCTCGCCCCGCAAGGGAAAAGCCCGACACATTTCTTTTGCCTCGCTCATGGGTTAATGCTAACACCCAAGCCCGCCCGGCCAAGCCGGTGCGGCTCTCCCAAGCCAATGGAGGTTCCTGCATGATCCGCGTCCGCGTGGTGTTCCTGGCCTTTCTGGCCGTCATCCTGTCCGCTTCGGCCGCCATGGCCCAGACGAAATCCTTCGCCGTGCTCCCCTTCGTGATCAACGGCCCCGACCAGTACGCCTACCTCTCCCAGGGAGTGCAGGACATGCTGGCCTCGCGCCTGACCTGGCAGGGCAAATTCCAGCCTGTGGACCGCGCCGTGGTGGACCAGAAGGCCAAGGCCGCGCCCCGTTCCGAGGCCGACGCCAAGGCCGCCCTGGCCGCCCTCAAGGCCGACTACGTGGTCTTCGGCTCCGTGACCATCGCCGGGAGCGACGCCAGCCTCGACGTGAAGGTCATGGACTCCAAGGGCCAGGTGACCCCCAAGGCCACCCAGACCAAGCTCAACGCCATCATTCCGGCCATGGAGGGCGTGGCCAAGGAGATCAACACCCAGGTCTTCAAGCGCCTCGAGGCCCAGCGCGATCCCCGGACCGGCCAGCCCGTGGAGCAGGTCAACCAGATGAACCCGGCCTTCGTGGTCAACCAGACCGCAGAGAACCAGCAGACCTACCTGAACCCCAACTTCCGCTACGCGGGCAACTCCGACGCCGCCGGCTCCTGGCGCAGCCAGAGCCTGCCCTTCGCCGCCAACGGCATGGCCGTGGGCGACCTCGACGGGGACGGCAAGAACGAGATCGTGCTCTTCACCAACGCCGAAATCTACGTCTACCGCCACCAGGACCGCCAGCTCGCCCAGGTGGCCAAGCACGAAGGCTCCACCCGCATCACCAACGTGCGCGCCTCCATCGTGAAGAGCCCCTCGGACCGCCAGGCCCGCCTGGTGATCACCGCCCACTTCGAGCGCCTGCCGCTCTCGTCCGTCTACCGCCTGGAGGGCAACAAGCTGGTGCTCGAAGCCGAGCGCCTGCCCTGGTACCTGGCCACCGTGAAGCTGCCCCCCCGCTTCCAGCCCCAACTCGTGGGCTGCAAGGGCAACCAGAAGGAGCTCTTCGCGGGCGGCGTTTACGAGATGTCCTACTCCGGCGGCAAGCTCACGCAGGGCTCCAAGCTCAACGTGCCCAGCAAGGTCAACCCCTTCAACTTCGCCTACCTGCCTGAAGAGGCCGGCTACAAGCTCGTCTACGTGGACGACGGCGACCGGCTCAACGTGACCTCGGGCCGCAACGACGTGATCGCCAAGACCGAGGAGCAGTACGCCGGTTCCGGCCTGGGCATCGAGCACGACACCCTCATGGCCCCCGGCGCGTCGCCCAACGCCAACTACATGTGGTCCTACTACTACGTGCCCCTGCCCCTGGTCCCCGTGATCCTGGGCAAGACCCCCGAACTGCTGGTGAGCCGCAACATCTCCATCGCCTCCCAGTTCTTCGAGAACTTCCGCTCCTTCTCCCAGGGCGAAATCCACGCCCTGGCCTGGGACGGCGTGGGCATGAACCTCAAGTGGAAGACCCGCCGCATCAAGGGCACCATCATGGGCTACGACGTCGCCGACCTGGAGAACGACGGCACCCAGGACCTCATCGTGTGCATGAACACCTACCCCGGCCCCACCGGCCTGAAGAACCGCCGCACCCTGGTGCTGGCCTACCCGCTGGACATCAACTCCACCCAGCAGAGCGGCACCTACGGCAACATGGAGGAGGTGGGCAACTAGCCCGCCGGCGTTCACGGCGTGCTCGGACTCTATCTGGCCCAGGCCGTCAACTCCGGGTTGGCGCTGGGGGCCGTCTACGGGCTCATGGCCCTGGGCTTCGCCCTGGTCTACAATTCGAGCCGACTGATCAACTTCGCCCAGGGGGAGCTGCTCCTCCTGGGCGGACTTGTCCTTTTCAGCGTTTCCCAGGCCTTCCAGCTGGGGCCGCTCACGGCGCTCCTGGCCGCAGGGGCCTTCGGCTTCGCCCTGGGCCACCTGCTCTACGCCTCCACCCTGGGCGTGCTGCTCGGCGCGCAGCCGCTGCGCCAGCTCATGCTCACCGTTGCCGCAAGCCTCATCTGGCAGGGCGCGGCCATCCTCATCTGGGGCAAGAACCCGCTCAAGCTCGAACAGTTCATCGCCCTGCCCGCCTTCCGCATGGGGCCGCTGTTCCTCTCGGCCAACACCCTTACGTCCCTGGCCCTGGCCCTGGCCAGCGTGGCCACCCTCTCGGCCTTTCTCACCTTCACGCGGACCGGACGCGCCATCCGGGCCGTGTCCATGAACGCCCTGGCCGCGCGCCTCCAGGGCGTCAACCCCGTGCGCGCCCAGGCGCTCTCTTTCGCCCTCTCGGGCATGCTCGCCGCCCTGGCCGCCATGGCCATCGGCCCCCAGACCATGCTGCGCTACGACATGGGCTTCGGCCTGGGCCTGAAGGGCTTCGTGGCCGCCACCCTGGGGGGCTACTCCTCCCTCTCGCGCGTTTTCGCCGGGGGCCTCGCCCTGGGCCTCATCGAGGCCTGCCTGACCCTCAGCTTCTCCGCCGACCTCAAGGAAACCCTCACCTACTCGCTCCTGGTGGCCCTGCTGGTGTTCTCGCCCCTGGAGCGCGGCAGGCGCGAGAAGGTCTGACCATGCGCCGCCCGCTCGCACACCTGGGGCTCTTCCTGCTGGCCCTGTGCGCCGTGAGCGCGTTCCTGCCGGGCGTTGCCCTGCTCACGCTCAACCAGCACCTCTTCCTGGCCCTCAACGTGCTGGCCCTCAACTTCTGCCTTGGCCTGGGCGGCCAGGCCTCCATGGCCACCGGGGCCTTCTGCGGCCTGGGGGCCTACGCCTCGGTGATTCTCCACGCGCTCTGGCCCCAGGGCACCCTGCTCATCGTGCCCGGCGTGGCCCTGGGGGTCTACCTGCTGGCCTCGGCGGTCTCCAAACCCCTGGAGAAGCTGGGCGAGGGTTTCCTGGCCATGGCCACGCTCTGCCTGTGCCTGATCTTCCACAACCTCGTGCTCACTTTTTCCGGACTCACCGGCGGCTCCAACGGCATGATGGTCCCCGTTTCGCCCTCGCTCCCCCTGGTGGGGACCCTCTCGGGCGACCGCGCCAACTTCTTCGCGCTCATCGCGCTCATCGCCCTGGGAGGCTACCTCTTCCTGGCCCTGCGCGACTCCCGCCAGGGGCGCGCCCTCATGGCCTGCAAGGACGACGCCCTGGCCGCCTCCAGCTGCGGCATCGACCGGCTCTCCACCCGCGCCCTCTCCTTCGGCATCGGCGGGGCGCTCTCGGCCATGGCGGGCATGGTGCTGGCCAACTCCACTGGCTTCATCAGCCCCGGCCAGTTCGACCTGGGCCTCTCCCTCAAGACGCTGCTCTTTCTTGTGATCGGCGGCCCCGGTCGGCTCATCCGGCCCCTTGCCGCCGTGGTGGCGCTGGAGTCGCTCATCGCCTGGTTCCACCAGCTGGGCGACGCCACCGTGCTGGCCCACGGGCTCATCCTGGCCATCGCCCTGGTCGCCGGCTTCTGGCGGGAGACGGGGCGGCTTCGTATGTTGCCCCGCTAGCCGATCGCGTGTACTTCCTTCACAACCCTACACGTTCCGGAGGAATCATGCCGCGCTCCCTCTTCGCCCTGGTCCTGGCCCTCTTCTGCTTCGTCGGCAACGCAGCCGCCGCCGAGCCCATCCTGATCGGCGGCATCTTCGCCGAATCCGGCCCCACGGCCGAGATCGGCACGGCCACGCGCCTGGTGGCCGAGATGAAGCTCAAGGAAATCAACGCTGCGGGCGGCATCCTGGGCCGCCCCCTCAAGCTGGTGGCCCTGGACACCCAGTCCACCCCCGAGGTGGCCCTGCGCATGGCCCGCCAGCTGGTGGAATCCGACAAGGTGCTGGCCCTCATCGGCCCCACCTCCACCGGCGAGGGCATGGCCGTGAAGAAGTACACCGAGGAGCAGAAGGTCCCCGTGATCATGACCGTGGGCGGCGACGCCATCGTGGCCGGCGGCAAGTACGGCCCCTTCACCTGGACCTTCAAGGTCCCCCAGCGCACCAACACCGCTGTGGACAAGATCTACGCGCACCTCAAGGCCAAGGGCGCCACCAAGGTGGCCCTGCTCACCGCCAAGGACCCCTTCGGGCAGGACGGCCTGGACGCCCTCAAGGCCCTGGCCGCCAAGCACGGCATCACCCTGGTGGCCGAGGAGACCATCGACTCCAAAGGCGCGGACTTCTCCGCCGAGGCCTTCAAGGTGGCCATGGCCAAGCCCCAGGCCGTCATCGTCTGGACCATCGGACCCGCTGCGGCCATCGCCGCCAAGAACTTCGCGGACCTGCCGGGCGACAAGCCCCTGGTGGTTCAGTCCCACGGCATCGCTGGCCCCAACTTCCTCAAGCTGGCCGGGGCCGGGGCCGAAGGCGTGCTCATGCCCGCCACCAAGCTCATGACCGCCGCCACGCTGCCCGCCGCCGACCCCCAGAAGCCCGTCATCGACGCCTTCATGAAGGCCTACGACGCCGCCGGGCTCCAGGCCAAGTTCCCCATGAACACCCACTCCGGCTACGCCGCCGACGCCCTGACCCTGCTGGCAGAGGGCCTGAAAAAGGCCGGCAAGGCCGACCCCGCAGCCCTGCGCGACGCCCTGGAGCAGCTCAAGGGCGTGGTGGCCATTTCCGGCGTCTACAACGTCACCGCTGAAGACCACAACGGACTGGACACCGGCTCCCTGGTGATGGTCCAGGTCAAGGACGGCAAGTTCGTGGAAGCCAGGTAGACTCGTCCTCCTCAGGCTGATGCAAGCCCCGGCGGCCTTCCGGGAGCCGGTTTTTTTTAGTCGGAAGCTCCTGGGGACAGGCCGGAGCGCGCCCTGTCACGAGCACACCCCGCTGGATGCCGGGAGCCCCCCCCGAGCCGCCCGTGCGAGGCCTCGCGGCCGGGAGGATCGCCATGAGCCGCCTTGTCCTCGTCGACCGCGCGACTCTTCCGTGGCCGGTTCCTCCCCGCCCAAGGCGGCGTCCTGCAAGGCCGTTGACATTCCTGAGCATTCACGACAGATTTCCCGGACGATCGGCAGGCCACTCGTCGGCAGGGAGCACGCGGGACGGTCCCCGGGGCCTCCCTGGGGCGCCTGGCCGACGGACGGCGCCCCCCAGGAGCAAAGCCTTCCCCCGGGCCAGGTTCGCGCCCCCGAGGGGCAGATCACGCTTTCCCATCGCCGGGTCTGCGCACGGAGTCCGGACGTGCCTCAGTCGCTCCGCCCCGGCCGGTCGCACCCAAAAGGAGAGGCTTTCATGCGCTTACTGCTTGCCGAGCCCCGCTACTACACCTATGACCGCGCGCCTCACCTCCCCCTTGGCCCTGCCTATGTGGCCTCCACCCTGCTCCGGGCAGGGCACGAGGTGGTCGGCCTCAACGCCAACACCATGCCCGGATCGGCCGAGGACGTCGCCACGGCTGCCGTCCGGCTGGCCGAAAGCACAGGGTGCGGGGCCATCGCCATGGGCGGGCTGTGCACGACCTATCTGTTTCAGCGCGCTTTTTTCCGCACGGTAAAGGCCTTGTCGCCCGAAACCCTGCTCGTCACCGGAGGCAACCTCTTCTCGGCGGAACCGGAATTCTGCATGGAACAGTTCGGGGTCGACCACGGAGTGCTCGGCGAGGGCGAACTGACCATGCTCGAATTGCTGGACGCCCTCGACTCCGGCACCGACCCGACGCTGGTGCACGGCGTGGTGTCCGTTCGCGGAGGGGAGATCGTTCGCGCCCCGGCCAGGCCCGTCATCCGCGATCTCGACGCCCTCCCTTTCCCGAACAGGGAAGTCTTTCTGACCCCCGAGGAGATCGCCGCGTCCGGATTCGGGCTTCTCTATACAAGCCGTTCCTGCCCGTTTCACTGCACGTTCTGCTATCACCCCCCGGGGAGCGTCTACCGGAAGCGTTCCGTGCCCAACGTCATCGCCGAGATCAACGCCCTGCACGACGCCTACGGCACCACGAAATTCGGATTCGGCGACGAACTCTTCGCCCGGGACAAGGAATGGACCCACCGCTTCTGCGACGCCGTGGAGCGCCTGAGCTTCCTGCGGCCCTGGGGCTGCCAGATGCGGGCCTCCGACGCGGACCCCGACCTGCTGCGGCGGATGCGCCAGGCTGGATGCAGTTGGATCACCATGGGCTTCGAGAGCGGGTCCGACACCATTCTCAAGTCGATGAAGAAGAAGATCACCACGGCGGTCTCCCGAAAGGCCATCCACGCC
>NZ_JBZVFJ010000122.1:0-12245 GCF_058402725.1 Fundidesulfovibrio sp.
AATACAAGGAGGTGGGCGTCAACGAGGAAGCCATGATGCGCGCCGCCCGCGAGCAGAGCGAGAAGATCCTCACCCTGCGCGGCATCTCGGCCTCCGACATCATGAGCGTGCTCAACTCCGTCAACGAGCCGGGCCGCCTGGCCGACCTCATCGCCTCCAACCTGCGCATGAAGGTGGAGGACGCCCAGAAGATCCTGGAGACCGTGGACCCCCTGGAGCGCCTGGAGCTGGTGAACACCCAGCTCAACAAGGAGGTCGAGGTGGCCTCCATGCAGGCCAAGATCCAGACCATGGCCAAGGAGGGCATGGACAAGGCCCAGAAGGACTTCTTCCTGCGCGAGCAGATGAAGGCCATCCGCAAGGAGCTGGGCGAGGGCCAGGACGAGAACGAGGAGCTCGACGAGCTGCGCCAGGCCCTGGAAAAGGCCGGGCTGCCCAAGGAGGTCAAGACCGAGGCCGACAAGCAGCTCAAGCGCCTCTCCTCCATGCACCCGGACTCCTCCGAGGCCTCGGTGATCCGCACCTACCTGGACTGGCTCACCGACCTGCCCTGGAAGAAGCTCTCCAAGGACCGCCTGGACATCAAGGCCGCCCACGCCATCCTCCAGGACGACCACTACGGCCTGGAGAAGGTGAAGGAACGCATCCTGGAATACCTCTCCGTGCGCAAGCTGAACCCCAAGATGAAGGGGCCCATCCTCTGCTTCGTCGGTCCCCCGGGCGTGGGCAAGACGAGCCTGGGGCGCTCCATCGCGCGCTCCCTGGGCCGCAAGTTCGTGCGCATGTCGCTAGGCGGCATGCGCGACGAGGCCGAGATCAGGGGCCACAGGCGCACCTACATCGGCGCGCTGCCCGGGCGCATCATCCAGTCCATCAAGAGCGCCGGGACCAGAAACCCCGTGATCATGCTCGACGAGATCGACAAGGTGGGCTCCGACTACCGGGGCGACCCCACCTCGGCCCTGCTCGAAGTGCTCGACCCCGAACAGAACTTCTCCTTCCAGGACCACTACCTGGGCGTGCCCTTCGACCTCTCCAAGGTGATGTTCATCTGCACGGCCAACATGCTCGACACCATCCCCGGCCCGCTCCTGGACCGCATGGAGGTGATCCGCATCCCGGGCTACACCGAGCAGGAGAAGGTGAAGATCGCCCGCAAGTACCTCCTGCCGCGCCAGGTGAAGGAAAACGGCCTCAAGAAGGCCGACATGGAGATGACCGACGCCGTGCTGGCCAAGGTGATCCGCGAGTACACGCGCGAGGCGGGCCTGCGCAACCTGGAGCGCGAGGTGGGCTCCATCGCCCGCAAGCTGGCGCGCAAGAAGGCCGAGGGCGAGAAGGGGCCCTTCAAGGTGACGGCCAAGCTGGTGCCCAAGCTCCTGGGCATTCCCCGCTTCCTCGAAGAGGAGAAGGAGCGCGAGCTGCCCCCCGGCGTGGCCGTGGGACTGGCCTGGACCCCCGTGGGCGGCGAGATCCTGCACATCGAGGTGACCACCATGCCCGGCAAGGGCGCGCTCATCATGACGGGCAAGCTGGGCGAGGTGATGAAGGAATCCGCCCAGGCGGCGCTCTCCTACGCGCGGGCCAAGTCGGAAAAGCTGGGCATCGACCCGGCCTTCCTGGAAAAGCGCGACATCCACATCCACATCCCCGCCGGGGCCACGCCCAAGGACGGCCCTTCGGCCGGCGTGACCCTGGTGACGGCGCTCATCAGCGCGCTGACCAACACGCCCATCTGCAACGACATCGCCATGACGGGCGAGATCAGCCTGCGCGGGCGCGTGCTGCCGGTGGGCGGCATCAAGGAGAAGATCCTGGCGGCGGTGGGCGCGGGCATGAAGCGCGTGCTCATCCCGGCGCGCAACGAGAAGGACCTGGCGGACATCCCGGCCGATCTGCGCGGGCGCATCAAGGTGAAGTTCATCGAGCAGATCGACGAGGTGTGGCCCCTGGCCTGCGCCAGGGAGGACGCACCGGAGGCGCACGACGCGCCCCAGAGCAAGGCCTCGCACTAGCCTGCGGGGCGACGACGCCGACGCACGAAGAAACGGCCCGGAGGTTTACGTCCTCCGGGCCGTTCGCGCGTCTTGGGCCGCCCCTCGGGCAAGCCCGGCTCAGCGGGGCAGGGCCAGGGGACGCAGGGAGTTGAGCGCGGCGGCCAGGGTGGCCCCGTTGTGCATCACGGCCGAGAGCTGCGGCGTGAGCCGCCCGAAGAGCCCGCCCGCCAGGAGCAGGGAGTTCACGGTGACGATGAGCAGGTAGTTGGTCTTGATGCGCGCAAGCGACGCCTGCGCCAGGCTCCGGGCGCGGGCCAGGGCGGTCAGGTCGCCCGTGGTGAGCACCACGTCGGCCACCTCGCGGGTCACGTCCGCGCCCTGGTGCATGGAAATGCCCACCGAGGCCCGGGCCAGGGCCGGGGCGTCGTTGAGGCCGTCCCCCACCATGGCCACGGTGTGGCCCTCGGCCATGAGGCCCTCGATGACGCGGTGCTTCTCGTCGGGCAGCACCTGGGCGATCCACTCGGTGATGCCCAGCTGCTTCAACATGCGCGCGGCCATGCCGTCCAGGTCGCCCGTGAGCATGATCACGCGTTGCACGCCCGCGTCCCGCAGGGCCTGGATGGCCTCTCCGGCCTCGGGGCGCAGGGGGTCGTCGAGGCTGATCACGCCGGCCAGCTCGTCCCCGACGGCCAGATAGAGCAGGGAATGGCCCTCTTCGGCCAGCCGCGCCACCGTTTCGGCGGCGTCGCCCAGGGGCACGCCCTCGTCCTCGTGGATGAAGTGGCGGCTTCCCAGGAGCACGCGCCTGCCCTTGAGCCAGCTGGCCACGCCGTGGGCGGCCACGTACTCCACGCGGGCGTGCTCCTCCTGGTGCACGATGCCCTCCTCGCGCGCCTGGCGCACCACGGCGCGGGCCACGGGGTGGGGGAAGTGCTCCTCCAGGCAGGCGGCCAGGCGCAGCACGTCCTCGCGGGTGGCCCCGCCGAAGGGGATCACGTCGTGCACGGCGGGTTCGGCCATGGTCAGCGTGCCGGTCTTGTCGAAGACGAACACGTCGGCCTTGGCCATCATCTCCAGGGGCTGTCCGCCCTTGACCACCACCCCGGCGGCGGCCATCTGGCGCATGGCGGCCAGCACGGCCAGGGGCGTGGCCAGCTTGATGGCGCAGGAATAGTCCACCAGGAGCACGGAGGCCGCGCGGCGCGGGTCGCGCGTGGCGGCGTAGACGGCCCCGGAGAGGCCCAGCGAGAAGGGCACCAGGTTGCCCGCCAGCTTCTCGGCCTGGCTCTGCACACCGGCCTTGCTGCGCTCGGCCTGCTCCACCAGGCCCAGCATGCGCCGCCAGCGGGTGTTGTCGGCCGATCCGGCGGCCTTCACCAGCACCTCTCCCTCCTCCACCACCGTGCCCGCGAACACCGCCGAGCCCGGGCGCTTGGGAACGCCGCGCGCCTCGCCGGTCATGGCGCTCTGGTCCACCAGGGCCTCGCCCTGTTCCACCACGCCGTCCACGGGCACCACGGCCCCCTGGCGCAGCACCACCAGCTCGCCCTGCTTCACGTCGCGGGAGTCCACCTGTTCCTCCTCGTCGCCCCGGCGCACCCAGGCCCAGACGGTCTGGGCGGCCAGTGTGGCCGCCAGGCTCTCCTCGGAGCGCTTGCGGGTCCAGCTTTCGAGGAACTCGCCCAGGCCCAGGAGCAGGGTGATGGCCCCCAGGCTGCGGAAGTCGCGGCGCAGGATGCAGATGCCCAGGGCCGTGGCGTCGAGCACGTCCACGGAGAGCTTGCCGGAGCAGAGCGAGACCGCCCCCCGCCAGATCCTGGGCAGGGCCGAGCGCGCGGCGATGGCCAGGCGCACGCCCATGGGCAGCACGGGCCGGAGCACCACGGGGGCCAGCAGCCCCACAAGGCTGGGTGCGTCGTCGCCTCCGTGGGCCGGGCAGGGGGCGCAGACGGGGGCGGGGAGGTCGCGGGCAGTCTCGGGAGGCCCGGAAAAGCCCGCGCGGAGCCTTTCGAGCAGCTCCCGGCGCAGGCCTGCGTCCGGGGCGTGCACCACGAGGATGGAGCCCGTGCGCTGGTTCACGTCGAGGGAGCGCACGCCTTCCAGGGCGCGCAGGCGCGCCAGGAGTTCGGGGCGCTCCCCGGCCGTCCGCGGCGGCGCGGCGCGCAGCCTCAGGCGGCCGGGAAGGTCGTGGGCGATGGAGAGAGTCACGAGGCCTGGCTCTCTGCCGCCGGGGCGTCGCCCGCACTCTGCTTGCGGGCCTGTTCGGCTTCGGCCAGGAAGTCTTCCAGATGCTCCTTGGCGTGGTCCACGACGCCCAGGACCTTTTCCTTGATGTCCAGCCCGCTGGCCATGGCGTTGGTCACCAGGGGTTTGATGGCCGGAGCGCCGCGCGTGAGCGCGTAGACGGCCAGGGCGCCGGCGGCCGCGCCTCCGGCGATGAGGAGCAGGTCTCGGGAGGTGAGGTTCATCGAATGTCTCCGTAATGCGCCCGCGCTGGGCGGGGTCGAAGGGTCGAGGGATGGCGCCGGGAGGCTCAGGCCTCCGGCTTCAGCAGATCAAGGAGGCTTCGGCCTCCGGCTTCAGCAGGTCCGCGAGGCTCAGGCCTTCGGTTTCAGCAAGTCGAGAAGGCGCGCGCGCAGCCCCTCCGTGCCCAGCTCCCCCGCCAATTCGCACACGGCCAGATGCCGCCAGTAGTCCTCGCGCGGGATGCCCCGGCTCTTGCAGAGGCGTTCGCGCAGGAGCCGCCAGCGCGAGGCCAGGCGCGACTGGCCCAGGGGACCCACCAGGCAGCAGGGCATGAGTGCGAAGGCCCCCGTGGCGGGGTCGCCCAGGGCGTCGTAGCCGGGCCATTCGGAGAGCGAGCAGGCCTCAAGAGCCTGGCGTTCGCCGCGCAGGGCTTCAAGGGCGTGCCCGGCCAGGGTGGCTGGCACAAGGCGGGCCTCCACGTTGATGACTCCCAGGAACAGGCCGATCAGCACGCGTTCGCCGGGCACGACGCGCAGGCCCTCGCACGCCTCCCGGGTGAGGGTTTCCCGGAAGAGGCGGTAGTAGCGGTTGGCGGTGTTGCGGTTCACGCACAGGGCCAGGGCGGCCTGGCTGGCGGTGTCTCCCTGGCTGAAGTGCCGGACCAGCCCCTGGAGCAGGGTCTCGTCGATCTTGGCGTAGGCCGCGTAGCGGTTCTTGCGGGGAGCGGAGCGGACTTTGTCTTGAGAGGGGAGGATCATGACGGCATCCTTTGCGAAGTTGATTCTCGTTATCAATGATAGGACCTTCCGTAAAGCGTTTCGGGCGCTGCGGCCACTTGATGAGAAAGGCCACGGACAAACACCGCTTTACGCCCGGCTGCACGACGGATAGAATGACGGGCCAGATCAACCAGGAGCCCCCCTCATGGACCATCCCGTCCCCCTGTTCGACAAGGAGCAGCAGGTCGCCGCCGCCGCGCGCCAGGCCCTCGCGGCCACGGAATGCACGGAGTTCGCCCGGCCTTTCGGGGAACTGGTTGAGGCCTACGAGAACCTCCTGGAGCGCTCGCGCCGCGTGGCCGAGGCCGCCCTGGAGGCCCAGATGGACCTGGAGGCCGCCCTGAACCAGGTGGCGCAGCTCTCCGAGGTGGACGGGCTCACGGGCGTGTTGAACCGCCGCGCCTTCGAGAAGCTCCTGGCCCGGGACTGGGCCCAGGCCCAGCGCGAAGGCTCGAGCCTGGCCCTGCTGGTGGTCAACGTGGACCGCTTCGCGGCCTACAACGCCGTGAACGGCTCACTGGCAGGAGACGACGCCCTCAAGGCCGCTGCCCGGGCGATCATGCGCTGCCTTTACCGCGAGGTGGACGCGGCCGGACGCATGGAAGGCGACACCTTCGCCGCCCTGCTGCCCGGCTCCGGGCCGGACGGCGCGCGGGTGGTGGCGGCGCGCATCCTGGACGAAGTGGCCCGCCTGGAGATCCCCCACCTGGAATCGCCCCACGGGGGCCTGCTCACCGTGAGCGTCGGGGTCGCCAGCGTGACGCCGGGCAGGGGCGACGCCCCCATGCTCCTGGTGCGCCAGGCCCAACAGGCCCTGGGCCAGGCCAAGCAGGAGGGCGGCAACGCCTTCGCCCTGGCCTAGCAGGGCGGGAACCATCCCTTTCGCCGGGCTTGCGTGTGTCGGCCCAGGATATGCCATGCCATCCCTGCCGCGCGCGCTCCTTCGCTTCCAACCCCGCCTCCTGGCCGCCACCCTGGCCGCCCTCCTGTTCGCCGCCCTGCTCCGCGCCGGGTCTGCCCCGGCCCAGGACCGGGCCGAGCGCCAGGTCACGGGCCCCGTGCTCGCCCTGTGGAAGGACCCGGGCAATCCCCTGTGCCTCAGCCTGCCCGCTGGCACGTTCCTTTGCGCCACAGGCGTGCCCCTCGACGCCCCGGACGGCTCCCGGCTGGTGCTGCACGACGACGGGGCGCGGCTTGTCGGGGCGCTCATGCGTCTCTCGGCCGGAAAGGAGTGGACCTTTCTGGTCAGCGAGGAGATTCCCGGGCTGTTGGTGGGCGTGGTCGGGGCGGACGGCTCCGTGGTGCGGGGCAGGCTGGCCCCCTGGGACAGGGGCGCGGCCCGATGAGGAACGTGCGCCGCAGGTCCGGGCCGATGCGCGCGCCCGCAGCGCCCGGAACGTCCGCGTGGCTCGCGCCCGCGGCGGTGCTCGTCCTTGCGGCCGTGCTGCGCCTGCTCCATCTCGGGCAGGCCGAGTTCTGGTGGGACGAGTTCGTGACCATCGGGCGTTCCCTGCCGGCCCTGCCGGAGCTCCTGGCCGGGCTCATGTACCAGAGCCCCAACGTGGCCACCGATTGCAGCCCGCCGCTGCACCACCTCCTGGTGCACGCGGCCCTGGCGGCGGGGCGTTCGGGATGGGTGATCCGCATGCCCTCGGTGCTCTGCGGCCTGGCTTCCATCGCCTTCGTGTTCCTGATTGGCCGCCGCCTCTTCGGCAGCCGGGCCGGTCTGCTGGCGGCCCTGTTCTGCGCCGTGGCCGCGTTCCACATCTACTATTCGCGCGACATCCGCTGGTATTCCACCTTCTACGCCGCCAGCCTGGGGAGCCTGCACTTCCTGCTGCTGGCCATGGAGAGCGGCCGCCGTCGGCACTGGCTTCTCTTCTCGGGGTTCACGGCGCTCTCGCTCTACGCCTCCTACATGGCGGCCATGTTCGTGGCCGGGATGGGGGCATGGGTGTGCCTGGCGGCATGGGGAAGGCTGCGCGCGGGCGACGGGGCCGGGGCGCGCGCCCTGCTTCTCAAGGCCTTCGCGGCACTGGCCCTGGCGGCGCTGCTCTACGCGCCGTGGGTTCCCGCCCAGTACTACGCCTACCTCTCCTTTAGGGGCAAAGGCGAGCGCGTGCCCCTGGAGTGGGGCTTCTTCGTCAGGGCCTTCCGCTTCTATCTGGAATACTTCCAGCAGGGGGCGTTCGACAGGCTCTGGGTCGCCGCTCCCGTCTGCCTGGCCGGGATCGCGGCCGGACTGGCCTCCCCCCGTCTGCGTCCGGGTCTGGCCGCCGTCTCCTGCTGGGCGCTCGTGCCCGTCGTGGGCGTCTATTCGGTGAAGACCGAGTTCGGCGTGAGCCCCAAGTACGTCATGAGCCTTTTCTACTGGTTCGCCTTCCTCCTGGGCCTTGGCCTGGACGCCCTGGGCCGCGCCCTGGAAAAGTCCCTGGGCCTCAGGGGGGCCGCCCCTGGCTGGGCGCTGGCCCTGGGGCTTCTGGCCGCCGCGTCCTGGAGCAACTTCGACTACGCCACGTTCTACCGGGGGGTGATGTACTCCGACAAGGCCCACATGCGCGACGCCGCCCTGCTGGCCGCCCCGGGCACGGCGTTCCTGTTCGACACCCCGCGCAGCCTCTCCTTTCTGGGGCACTGGTACCTGGGCGACGCCTTCCCCACGGCGCGCGGCGTCCTGGACAGGCGCTACCGCCGGGCGCTCATGGTTTCGGGCGACAGCCTGGACCTGCCGGGCCTGCACCCGGCCCTGCGCCGCAAGGGCTTCAGCGTGGACCGCCTGGGCCTGGCCAACGCCTCCCCGCTGCCCGTGATCCCCGACGCGCAAGGCCTCTACGTCCACCGCGAGGGCTTCCGGGACCTCTCCCTGCACGCCACCGCCCACGAGACACGCAACGCCGCCGTGGACCTGGCCCTGGGCGGGCTCACCCCCGCCGACACCACGCGTCCGGGCGAGGCGCTCTTCGCCTTCGCGCTCCCGGAGGGCGTGGGACTGGAGGCGGCGACGCTCGCGCTCCAGGCCACCGTGGTGCGCCGCAACCTCCCGGACATCGACGGCTGGGTGGAGGTCTCGGCCGGGACGGACCCCGCCGCCCTCGCGCCCGTGGGACGCCTCGACGTGTCCGACGCGCCCGCCGACAGACGCGGCGGGAACTACCGGGGAGTCTATGTGATGGACAAGGCCTTCGGGCTGCCCCAGGTCCCGCCGGGACCGGGCGTGCTCTACGTGGGCCTGCGCTTCTCCATCGGCACGCGCGACGGCTCCTTCACGGTGTCTTCGCTGGAGCTTCTGGCCCGATGCTCCGGCAGGGCCGTTGGCGAAGCGGAGGCCGCCCGGCTGATCGCCGCGCCGCTGCTGGCCAACCTGGGGCCGGAGACGGCGCCCGCTCCCCAGGGAGCCGTTGAGCCGGGACGCCTCGCCGCCTTCACCCTGGACGAAGCGCTCTCCCTCCCGGGGGCTGCGGGTTCCGCCGCGCAACGCGAGCGGTTTCTGGCCGAACGTCCGGGAGCCCGGCCCGTCTTCACCGCGCGCTTGCCCGGCGGAAGGCCCTTCCTCGAACTCTACGACCCCTGGCTGGAGCGCTCTCTGGAATTGGCCCCCGGCGAAGCGTTCGATGCCGAGGTCCGGGAGCCCCTGGCGGGCGTGCGCGCTCCCGGGACGCCCGTGCCCTCCCTTCTGGATTACGGCGGCGCGGTGCTGCCGCTCTCCATGGGCGCGCCGTCCGGGGCGGAGGTGTTCCTCAATCCCGGCGGGCGGGGCATGGTGTACTACCGCCCGGTGTTCGACGCGCTACGCTTCAAGCCCCAGGACGTGGATTCCCTGCGCGACGCGCGCATCAAGCCCGAAGACAACGGGCTCACCTGCCTGGGCGAAGGGCCCTGCTTCATGGCGTGGCGCTTCAAGTCGCTGTTTCCCTTCCAGCGGGTAGTGGTCACGGCCTACCCCCGCATGCTGCACGACCGCGAGCGCCGCAACCGTCTGCGCATGCTCCTGTGCGCGGAAGGCGGCCCCTGCCGCGAGATGCTGGCCGTGGAGAGCTCCGGCCGGGGCGGCTGGGAAGGCCCCGGCGTGCACGAGGTGCGCGAACTGGTCCTGGACAAGCCGGCGGGCGAACTGACGCTGCGCCTGGAGATGACCGGGGATGCCTGCCTGTGGACCTCCTCCGCGGACCAGCCCATGACCTTCGAGCTTTTCTTCGACGCGCCCCGCCTGCCTGTGGACGCCGTGGGCCGGGTGCGTCTCGCCAACGTCTCCCCCGATGGCGGGCTGGTGCGGGCCACGCTCTCCCCACGGCCCTTTCCGGCCTGGGAGGCTCTGCGCCCGGGGCTGACGCTTCCCGCTCCCGGCGGCGTGGTCCCGGCCGCCCCGTAACCGTCGCGCGCGCTTCCCCGTCTTGTCACGAAAGGCCGCTAGAAGGCCCCTGCACACCGGCTGCTCCTGAGCCAGTGGCCGAGAAACGTGGCGAAACTTGAACTTGACTTTCACTTTCAATAAACAGGGTGCGCGCCGCCTGTGGTGGGGGGCGCGAACCGCTTCTGCAGACGGAGGCAGCCCATGAACTGTTGCAAGCACATGATCGGAACCCTGTTCGTGAGCCTGGCCATCCAGGGCGGGCTCTATCTCTACTGCCTGGAAACCCTCGCCCACTAGGCCGCAAGCCCCCGCACGCGGCCACCTCCCGCCCCAAGGCCGGGCGTCTCACCCTGGACGCCCGGCCCCTCTACAAAAACGTCTTGCCTGTTCCTCCAAAAATGTAAGCCCTCACCCTGCCGTGGTGGGGGCTTTACATTTTTATAATTAAAAAACAAATGGATATGATCTGGCACGACTCTTGATGTTTTCCCTGCGGCCGGGCTCCCCGGCCCCAACGGAAACCGACCGGGAGGACGCCATGAACGCCAACTCCGCCACCCCAAACGCACTCAACGCCGGCATCGAGATGCTCGTGGCCCTGGCCGCCAGCCTGGTCATCCAGGCCGTCAGCTACACCCTCTGCCTGACCACTCTCGGGGCCTAACGGCAACACAGCGAGGCGCACCGTGTCCGAACTCATCTTTGAAGAACGCGCGGACCAGATCCACGTCAAGGGCGAGGGTCCCTTCAAGCTCGCGTGCAACCGCGAGTCCCTGGCCGGGGCCGTGAGCCAGCGCGCCTGCGTGTTCTGCGGCTCGCGCGTGGTGCTCTACCCCATCGCGGACGCCCTGCACCTTGTGCACGGCCCAATCGGCTGCGCCGCCTACACCTGGGACATCCGAGGGGCGCTCTCCTCCGGCCCGGAGCTGCACCGCCTCTCCTTCTCCACCGACCTCCAGGAGACCGACGTGATCTTCGGGGGCGAGAAGAAGCTCGAAGCCGCCCTCCTGGAACTCATCGACCGCCACGCCCCCAAGGCCGCCTTCGTCTACTCCACCTGCATCGTGGGCATCATCGGGGACGACCTCCAGGCCGTGTGCAAGAAGGTCTCGGCAGCCAAGGGCATCCCCGTGATCCCCGTGCAGTCCGAGGGCTTCAAGGGCAACAAGCGCGAGGGCTACCTGGCCGCCTGCAAGGCCATGTTCACCCTCATGGGCACGGGCGACACTTCGGACATTCCCCCGCTCTCGCTGAACATCCTGGGCGACTTCAACCTGGCCGGGGAGATCTGGATCATCCGCGACTACTTCCGGCGCATGGGCATCGAGACCGTGGCCAACATCACCGGCGACGGCCGCGTGGGCGACATCGCCCGCGCCCACGGCGCGGCCCTCAACGTGGTGCAGTGCTCCGGCTCCACCATGGACCTGGCGAAGATGATGAAGGAGAAGTTCGGCATCCCCTTCGTCAAGGTCTCCTACTTCGGCATCGAGGACATGGCCGAGGCCCTCTACACCGTGGCCCGCTTCTTCAAGGACAAGGACCCCGACATGCTCGCCCGCACCCAGGAGCTGGTGCGCGAGGAGCTGGCCGTGCTCTATCCCAGGCTCCAGGAGCTGCGCCGCGACCTGGAGGGCAAGAAGGCCGCCATCTACGTGGGCGGGGCCTTCAAGGCCTTCTCGCTCATCAAGGCCTTCCGCCACCTGGGCATGTCCGTGGTGATCGCTGGCTCCCAGACCGGCACCGAGGAGGACTACGAGGAGCTGGCCCAGGTCTGCGACCCCGGCACCATCATCGTGGACGACGCCAACCCCCTGGAGCTCTCGGCCTTCCTCAAGGAGAAGGACGTGGACATCTTCGTGGGCGGCGTGAAGGAGCGCCCCATCGCCTACAAGCTGGGCGTGGGCTTCTGCGACCACAACCACGAGCGCAAGGAGGCCCTGGAGGGCTTCGTGGGCATGGTCAACTTCGCCCTGGAGGTGCACCGCACCGTCATGAGCCCGGTGTGGCGCTTCGTGCCGCGCAGGGCCGGAAAGCGCCCGGACGCCTCCCTGGCGTGCGGGTCCGTGGAGGCCCGGTCATGAGCATCACCGAAATCGATCCCCTGGAGACCCCGGCCTCCAAGCCCGTCAAGCCCAAGGCCGAGCCCTTCGTCTCCACCACCAACGCCTGCAAGCTCTGCAAGCCCCTGGGCGCGACCCTCGTGTTCAAGGGCATCGAGGGCGGCGTGCCCTTCCTGCACGGCTCCCAGGGCTGCGCCACCTACATGCGCCGCTACATCATCAGCCACTTCCGCGAGCCCATGGACATCGCCTCCAGCTCGCTGGGCGAGAAACAGGCCATCTACGGCGGCGCGGCCAACCTCAAGAAGGGCCTGCTCACCGTCATGGACAAGTACGGCGCGGGGCTCATCGGCGTGGCCACCACCTGCCTCACCGAGACCATCGGCGACGACGTGCCCGGCGCGCTCCTGGAGTTCCGCCGCGAATTCGCCGACCTGGAGCTGGCCCCGGTGGTGCACGTCTCCACGCCCAGCTACTCGGGCTCCCACATGGAGGGCTTCACCGTCGCCGTGCGCGCCGTGGCCGACCAGCTCCCCCGCCCGGGCCTGAAGACCGACGCCGTGAACTGCTTCCCCGGCTTCGTCTC
>NZ_JBZVFJ010000123.1:0-11831 GCF_058402725.1 Fundidesulfovibrio sp.
CTGGAGTGGGACGCCGCAGTGGTCCAGGTGTTTGCTGGCAACGACTTTCTGGACGTGGCCGGCAGGCCCCTGGACAGGGCCGCCCAGGAGCGGACCGTCCGCTCGTCCTGCGAGCGGGGCCTGGCCCGGGGCTACGCATCCACCGTCCCCCGCGCCTATGCTTTCCGCTTCATGGACTATCTCCGGGCGCACTGGCTCCAGTTCCGGCACGGCCTTCGCCAGACGGGCCTGTCTCTGGGCGCGCACACGGCCTGGGCGTCCTCCGGCGAAACCCCCTACAGGCAATACCTTGCGCTTTCCGGGGAGCGGCTCCTGGAGAAGGCGCGCCAATCCCTGCTCGCCTACGACCCGAGCTGGCAGTTGGACAACCGCGCGGGCCTGGACTGGATGAGCGCCCTCCTGGGCGTGCTGGGGCGCGCCCGGGCCGGGGGGAAGGAGGTGCTGGTCCTGCTGAGCCCTCCCGAAGCCGCCCTGTCCGGGGAACTGCGGGCGCGGGCCTGCGAGGGGCGCGCGCCCGGGTGTTTCCTGCCGGGCCTGCCCGCCGCCCTGGCCGGACGCCTGGCACAACGCGCCGGACTGCCCGGGGATCTGGTGCTGGACGTGTCCGCTTGCATGGGCCGGGCCATGGAGCAGGGGGCGCATCTCTACCTCCCCGACGACATCCACTGGACGGTGGAGGGCAACGACCTTGCTGCCCGCGTCCTGGCGGCCCGGGTGCTCCCCGGGTGGTTCGGGATCGCGTCCGCGCGGGTCGAGGTCCCCTGCGGGGCCGATTCGGGGGGGGCGCCTCCCGACGCCGCCGCCCAGGCGGAAGCGGTGCGGCTGGAGCGGGCGGTGGACCCCATGGCCAGTTCTCCCCTTGAGCTTTGCCCACGGGGGGGCTAGGGTCTGAACATGTCCAGCGTGCGCAAAAGCCTCCTCCAGCTCGTGTTCTCGGGCTCTTCCATGAAACGCTGGAACGACAAGCTCCGCCCGGCCGAGCTCATGGAAGTGGACAAGCAGGCCCACAAGATGATGGTGGCCTGGGTGCTCTTTCTGCTCAACACCCGGAGCATGGACCCGCAGGAGCGCATCCTCCTGGGCGCGCGCATCGTGGAGGGCGGCATCTTCGATTACCTCTACCGCCTGGTGATCACCGACATCAAGCCGCCCATCTTCTACAAGATCAAAGAGAACCCCGCCCACTACCGCCAGCTCACCGACTGGGTGCTCGTGGAGCTGGAGCCCCGCGTGCGTCCCCTGGGCGAGCCCTTCTGGGATCGCCTCCAGGCCAGCCTGCGCGCCCCCGGCGAGGAGAGCCTGGACAGGCGCATCCTGGCCGCGGCCCACCTCTACGCCTCGGGATGGGAGTTCAACCTCATCAAGTCCATGAACCCCCACGACACGGAGCTCATGGACATCGAGGACTCCTTCCGCAAGGGCCTGGAGCGCCACAAGGACCTCGATGGCGTGGACCAGCTCATCGAGGGCCTCTTCGGCGGCGGACGCACGCCCATCGGGCACTTCGCCCAGGTGTGCGGGCAGCTCCGCTTCCAGAAGCGCTGGTCCCAGACGCCGCGCATCCCCGAGACGAGCGTGCTGGGGCACCTGTTCATCGTGGCCTGCTACGCGTGGTTCTTCTCGCTCTCGGTGGGGGCCTGCAAGGCCAGGGCGCAGAACAACTTTTTCGGCGGGCTCTTCCACGACCTGCCGGAGCTGCTCACCCGGGACATCATCTCTCCGGTGAAGCAGTCCGTGGAGCCCATCGGGGCGCTCATCAAGGAGTACGAGGAGCGCGAACTGGAGCGGGTGATCCTTTCGCCCCTGCGCCGGGGCGGCTGCGGCGAACTGGTGGAGCGGCTTTCCTTCTTCCTGGGGCTGGCCATCGGCTCGGAGTTCGCCGACTGCGCCCTGCTGGACGGGGCCGTGCGGCGCGTCACCCCGGCGACGCTCCACGCCGAATGCAACGAGGACCGCTTCGACCCAAAGGACGGAGAGCTCCTGAAGGTCTGCGACTCCCTGGCCGCCTACCTGGAAGCCTACACCGCCCTGCGCAACGGCATCGCCTCGGACCAGCTCCAGCAGGGCATCTGGCGCATCCGGGGCAAGTACGCCTCCACGGTGCTCTTCGACACCGTGCACGTGGGCGCGCTCCTGGCCGACTTCGACTGATCCCTTCCGGGACGCCCGCCATCCCGCCTTGCCGGGGGGCGACGGGCCGTCGCACCCGTCTGCGCCGTGCTCCGCTACACGCTGGAGAGGATCTCCTCGATCTCCGCCAGGGCCTCCAGGAGCTTCTCCATCGTCCGGGCCATGGCCAGGGGGGTCACGTTCAGCCGCTCGAAACTTTTCTGGCAGACCATGTAGTTGAGCCCGTCCAGGCCCTGGCCGATGCCGGCCATGGTGGTCAGCACGAAGCCCACGTGCACCAGGTCCAGGGCCTGGTCCGATGCGGGGGCGCTGCACGGGTCCAGGTGCCAGCGCACGCACTCCACGATGGCTGCGGGCAGGCTCCAGCGCCTGAGAAGCTCCGCGCCCAGCTCCGCGTGGTCGATGCCCAGCACCTGGCGCTCGGCCTGCTCGAAGGGCACGTGCTCCCGTGCGGCCATGGCCAGGATGGGGGCGGCGTCCACTTCCAGGAAGCCGCCCAGCACCTTTTTGCCGATGTTGCACAAAAGCCCGGAGGTGAAGGTGTGGTCCGGGGCGCGCAGGTCCAGTTCGGCGGCCAGGAGTTCGGCGGCCACGCCCACGGCGATGGCCTGGCGCAAGAGTTCGCCCTCTTCCAGGCCGTAGCCGACCACTGCGGAGCGGGCGTTGGGGGCCACGCCGGAGGCGATCACCAGCTGCACCACGCGGCGCGTGCCCAGGCGGAAGAGGGCGTCGCGCACGGTGCTCACCTGGACGCCCCCGCCGAAGAAGCTGGAGTTGGCCATGCGCAGGACGTTCACGGTGAGGCCCGGATCGTACTCGATGAGCTTGGCCAGTTCGTTGAGGTCGGCGTCGGGGCGCGAGAGGTAGTTCATCACGCGCACCACCGGCGCGGGCATCTGGGGCAGGTTCATGGCCTGGGCGACGATCTGCTCGCGCATGCTCATAAGAGCCACTCCTTGCCTTGGGAGGTGATGGTCACCTGGCCGGTTTCCATGGAGAGGAACATGGTCCTGGGGATGGAGCCGCCCACGTCCCTGGCGGCGAGCTTGACGCCGTTCTTGGCGAAGAGGGCTTCGAGCATGGCCAGGTTCTGGGAGCCGGTGTCGAACTGGTTCTGGATGCCCAGCATCCGGGCGCAGCCGGCGGCCCGGAACACGAGGCCCTCCCTGGTGCAGCCCTTGGAGAGCATCTTGCGGATCATGGCCGGAACGCCCACGTTCACATACATGTTGGGGTTCTTCACGTCCGGTCCCGTGGCCTTGGGGAGGAGGCAGTGGATCAGTCCGCCCACGCGGGCTCCCGCGTCCCAGGCCGCCAGGCCCAGGCAGGAGCCCAGGGAGTGCGTCACCAGGATCTCGGAGGCCCTGGTGGAAATCTTCATGTCGGAAATGCCGACGACGATGCGCTTGAGCACGGTGAAGCCTCGCGGGGGGCCTTTTCAAGTCAGGCCCATCCATATAAGAATACGGGAAAACGGGCGGCCGGTAAAGGGTCGCGGGGGAGTAAAGCATGCTGCTGAGAGACAGGGCCTGGGACGTGATGCGTACCGACATGGTGACGGCGAAGGACGGCGACAGCCTGCGCGAGGTGGCCGTGGCCCTGCGCTCCGCCATGAAGGAGCAGCCCGACAGGGCCTGCGCGGTGATCCTCTCCGAGGAGGGCGGATTTCGCGGCGTGATCACGGCCTGGTGGCTGCTGCTCTACCTGGAGCAGTGCGCCCTGGAGGACTCGCTGAAGCTCAAGGAGGGCACGGCCTTCGAGAGCAAGTTCCGCACGACCTGCCGCAAGTGCTACGCCCGCGTGGCGGGGGACGTGGTGGAGCGCGACGTGCCCGTGGTGAAGCCGCAGGACCCCCTGCTCACGGTGCTGGAGGCCATGCTCACCTCCCGGCGGCGCTGGGCCGTGGTGATGGAGGGCGGCAAGGTGCTGGGCGTGATCGCCGCCGAGGACCTCTTCCTCCAGATGCGCTGGGAAGAGATGGAGTAGGCCGGACGGCTTCTTCGCTTCCGCTCCGGGCGGCGGCCGGAGCCGACGCGTTGTCCGCCTGCGGGCCGCGCCGGATCATGCCCGGGCGGCTCCGGCCCGGGCCGGAAGCGGACATCCCCCCCCTCACCCCGGACGGCGCGGCCCGGGGCGCGCCCTACATCTGCCGGGTGTTCATCAGGTACTGGACGAGCTGTTTGGAATAGCGGGGGTCGTACTTGGGGTCCGCGCCCAGGGAGCCCGCCGCGGCCTTGGGGGTCATGGCCTTGGCGTAGGGGCGCTCCGTGATCATGGCGCAGTAGGAGTCCACCACGGCGCAGAGCAGGCCCATGTCGGAGATGTCGGCCCCCGAGATCTTGCGGGGGTAGCCGCTTCCGCCCACGCGCTCGTGGTGTTCCAGCACGCACTGCTCCACTTCGGGGAACTTGAGGTCCAGCTTGGCCAGCATCTCCGCGCCGATCAGCGGGTGCTTCAGGAGTTTCTGGCGTTCCTCGGAGGAGAGGGTCTGGGTCTTGTCGCGCAGGAAGGCCGGGATTTTCGACATGCCCACGTCGTGCAGGAAGAGCCCCAGGCAGACGCGGTCGAAGCTCTGGCGGCTTTTGGGGCCTTGGCGGAACTCCTCGGGCAGGGTCTGAAGGTATACCTGCATGCCCACCAGCCCGCAGTTCACCGAATGGCAGGCCAGGGAGTGCCTGGGGTGCACGCGCCGCGAGAGGGCCTTGCCCCGGTTGAAGTCCTGCCAGAGGTATTCGGTGAGCACCAAGAGATCGGTCTGGAGCTTGTCGGCCACGGCCTTCACGGGCTGGTCGAGGAATTCCTCCATGCGCCGGGTCAGGGCGGTCTGGAAGATGTCGGCGGTCTCGGACTCGGTGAGGTGGCGGTCCATGAGCACAAGGTCCAGCTGGAAGGAGATGTGCTTCACATAGACCGGGTGGTCTGCGCGCGAGACGAAGATCAGGCCGTCCTGCACCAGGGTCTCCAACTCCTCGCCTTGCTCCTTGGAGAGCCGCTCGCCCACGCGGTAGTAGGGGAGCAGACGCACAACGTCTTCCTTGAGCTTGAAGATGTTCAGGGGCGGTCTGAACTTGTTGAAGCTGAGGAGGATGTCGGGGCTGATCTGGTAGTATTCCTCTTCCAGATCCTCGATGGATTCAAGCTGGCGCTTCACGCTCATGATCCGTAGGGGGTTGAGGACTCGCCGCGCAAAAAAACCCCGGCTTCGAGCGAACGTTATCCGCACTGCGTCCCTCTGACAAGGGGCGGCGCGATTTTTTCCCGTGATCTCGCGTCGGAAAGACTCCCGGCCGGTGTCCGGCTACCACCGGAACCCCGGGAACCCCCTCTGACGATTCGTTTCTTCCCACCTGCTCCCACATTTTTTCTCCTAAGGATTCGAGCGGTTCCCCTTTCCTCTTGACATTGGAGTGGGATTGTTCGAGAGGCTGTGGGAAACAGTGGTAAGAAGTGGTGAGTTGTGTGAGGTCGAGTCATGTTCCGAGGACACAGTGAGCGAAACCTCGACCCCAAGGGTCGCCTCATGCTCCCCCCGGAGTTCCGGGAGGAGGTGCTCGCGTCGTCTCCGGAAGGCAAGCTCATGCTCACCAACTTCGACGGCTGCGTGGTGGGCTACCCCATGCCCGAGTGGGAGCGCATCGAAAAGAGCTTTCAGGGCATCAACGTGCTGGACAAGCGCATCCGCAACCTCCAGCGCTTCCTCATCTCGGGGGCCGTGGAAGTGGTGCTGGACAAGCAGGGCCGCATCCTCGTCCCGCCCTACCTGCGCAGCTACGCCAAGCTCGACAAGGACTGCGTTCTGGCGGGCGTGGCCACCAAGTTCGAGCTCTGGGACAAGGAAACCTTCGAGGCTCGCCGCCGCGAAACCGAGGAAACCTTCGACGCCGACATGGCCGACCTGGCCGCGTCCGGCTTCGAGCTAAGGCTCTAGGGGGCCGACGTGCGTTTCGATCCGCGCCACCTCCCGGTCCTGCACGGGGAAGTGTGCGACATGTTGGGCGTCCGGCCCGGCATGCGCGTGCTCGACGCCACCCTGGGCCTGGGCGGCCACAGCCGCGCCATGCTGGAGAAGGCCGGGGGCGACCTGGAGATCCTGGGCCTGGACCGCGACCCCACCGCCGTGGAGCGCGCCCTGGCCAACCTGGCGGACTTTCCCGGCAGGGTGCAGGCCCGGCGCATGCGCTTCTCGGAGTTTCCCGCCGCCCTGCAAGAGCTGGGCTGGGACACCGTGGACGCCGCACTGGCCGACGTGGGCGTCTCCTCGCCCCAGCTCGACGAGGCCGAGCGCGGGTTCAGCTTTCTGGCCGACGGGCCGCTGGACATGCGCATGAGCGTGGCCGACGGCCTGGAGCCGGCGGCCAACATCGTGAACAACTGGAGCTTCGAGCGCCTGCGCGACGTCATCCGCGACTACGGCGAGGAGCCGCAGGCCGGACGCATCGCCCGGGCCATCACCCGCGAGCGCGAGACGAAGCCCTTCGAGTCGACCCTGGAACTGGCCCGCGTCGTGGAGCGGGCCTATCCGCCTAAGTGGCGGGCCACCGCGCGCAACCACCCCGCCACCAGGACCTTCCAGGCCCTGCGCATGGCGGTGAACGAGGAACTGCAAGAGCTCGAGGACTTTCTGGAAAGGATCGTGGACCATCTCTCCCCCGGCGGCCGCGTGGCCGTCATCTCCTTCCACTCCCTGGAAGACCGCCTGGTGAAGACGGCCTTCCGGCGCGAGGCTTCCGGGTGCCTGTGCCCGCCCCGGCAGCCGTTCTGCACCTGCGGGCACGTCCCACGGCTGCGCATCCTGACCAAGAAGCCCCTGGGCCCTTCCGAGGCCGAGGCCTCCGCCAACCCCCGCGCGCGCAGCGCCAAGCTGCGCGTGGCCCAGCGCCTGGCCCCCGAGGGCGCGCCCCTCGAAGGCTTCGGCCCGGACGGCGCCGAGGAGAACAACCCGTGAAGGGCGTGAGCAAGGAATGGGCGCTCTCGCTGGGGTTTTCACTGTTCACCCTGCTGTCGCTGGGCCTGGGCCTCACCTGGGTGAACATCGAGCGCGTGGACATGGCCTACGGGCTCAAGCGCCTCCAGACCGAGATCGACTCCCAGGAGGCCCTCATCTCCAAGCTGGAGGTGGAGCGCAACACCCTGCTCACCCCCGAGCGCCTGCGCGTGCTGGCCGGTCAGTACGGGCTCTCCCAGGCACGGCCCGGGCAGATCAGGCGGCTTTCGGCCTCGGGCGAGGAGCTGCCCTCCCCGGTGATCAAGGCCGCGCCAATCCAGGAAAAGCCGAAAAAGGAGAAGGCCCCGGAGCAGGAGCAGAAGTCGCGCAAGAAGAGCGAGGCCGGCAAGAAGAAGAAACCTGAAAAGGTGGCCGAAGAGGCCCCCAGGGCCGGGAAGAATCCGTCATGAGCCGGGGACAGAAACAGATCAGGGACTACAGCCGCATCCGCCTCATCGTGGTGTGCGGCGTCTTCTTCCTGTTCTGGGCCAGCCTCTGGGTCCGGGCGGCGCACCTCCAGATCGTGCAGGGGCCGCGCCTGGCCGAGCAGGCCCTCAAGCAGCACCTCGCCCTGGAGACCGACCGCGGGCGGCGCGGAGCCATCGTGGACCGCAACGGACAGCTCCTGGCCAAGTCGGTGGAGTTCGCCTCGGTCTACGCCAACCCCAGGGACGTGAAGAACCCCGACGAGGCGGCACTGGCCCTCTCCAAGGTGCTGGGCGAACCCCTGAAGGACATCTCCCGCAAGCTTCACGGCCGGGGCAGCTTCGCATACCTGGACCGCCGCGTGAACGACCGCGTGGCCGCCCAGGCGCGCGCCCTGAACATCCCCGGCGTCCACGTGGCCCCGGAGTTCGGGCGCTCCTACCCCAACAAGCACATGGCCGGACAGCTCCTGGGCTTCGTGGGCTACGACGACCAGGGCCTGGAAGGCCTGGAGAAACACTTCGAGACGCACCTGGCCGGCAAGAAGGCCAAGTACGTGGTGCAGCGCGACGCCTCTGGCCGCAGGCTCTACCTGGACGCACAGGGCCGCGAGATGGCCAACGCCGACGGCGCGGAAGTCCGCCTGAGCATCGACTCCCAGATCCAGTTCTTCGCGGAAGAGGCCCTGGCCAAGGCCGTCACCGAAAACCGGGGCAAGGCGGGCATCTGCATCGTGGTGCACGTCAAGAGCGCCGAAATTCTGGCCTGGGCCAACTACCCCTTCTTCAACCCCAACGGCGGCGACAACCCCGACCCCAAGGCCGGACGCAACCGTCTGGCCCTGGACGTGCTGGAACCGGGCTCCACCATGAAGCCCATCCTCATCGCCGCCGCGCTCCAGGAGAAGGTGATCCGCCCCGAGACGCAGTACAACTGCGAGAAGGGCCAGTGGAATTTCTTCAACATCGCCACCATCCGCGACACCCACCCCTACGACGTGATCAGCGTGGACAAGATCCTGCGCTGGTCCTCCAACATCGGGGCCGCCAAGATCGGCCTGGACCTGGGCGCGCACAAGCTCCACACCTACTTCGACCGCGTGGGCTTCGGCCAGCCCACCGGGCTGCCCCTGCCCGGCGAGGCCAAGGGCCTCATGCGGCCCGTCTCGGCCTGGAGCAAGCTCGATCTGGCCACCTGCTCCTTCGGGCAGGGCATCGGCGTCACCCCCGTGCAGCTGGCCCAGGCTTTCCACGTCATCGCCAACAACGGCGTGAAGAAGCCCCTGCGCCTCGTGCTCGATCCGCCCCAGGACAGCTCCTTCTGGCCCGAGACCCGCGTTTTCGATCCCCATGTGGCCAAGACCGTGCAGCTCATGATGCGCGACGTGGTGGAGGCCGAAAAGGGCACGGGCGTCAAGGCGCACATCGACGGGCTCGAGCTGGGCGGCAAGACCGGCACAGCCCAGAAAGCCCGGGCCCGGGGCGGTTACGGCGACAAGTACCTGGCCAACTTCGTGGGCTTCGTCCCGGCCGTGGACCCGGAATACATGGTGCTGGTGATGGTTGACGAGCCCGAGCCCAACCACTACGGCGGCGTGGTCGCCGCGCCCGCCATGCGCGAGGTGGCCCTGAAAAGCCTCTCCTACCTGGGACGGCTCCCCGAATCCGTGAAGATGCAGCAGGCCGACAAGGCCCCGGCCCCGCCCACCGTGCGCGCTTCCGACGTGGCCGAAGCCCTGGGCGTGGCCTTCCCGCCCATGAACATCGCCGTCGACGGCGCGGAAGTGCCCAACCTCGTGGGCATGCCCCTGCGCAAGGCCGCGGAGATCCTGGCCGGGAAGGGCGTGGTGCCCACTCTCAAGGGCTCTGGGCTCGTGGTGGGCAAGCAGAATCCGGCCCCCGGCGCGCATTGGGACGCCGTGAACAAGGAACCCTTCACCATCTGGCTGGCCAAGGCCTCCTGATCCCGGACACCGCCATGGAACAGAACCTCCACTTCGACGAACTCCTGCGGCTTGCCGCCACGGGCCTGGACGTGCAGGCGGATTCCCGCCGCGTCACCCCGGGCGGCGTGTTCGTGGCCGTGCGGGGCGTCTCGGTGGACGGCGAGTCCTTCATCCCCATGGCCCTGGAGCGCGGCGCCGCCTGGGTGGTGGCCTCGCCCCGGGCCACGCTCCCGGCGGGCAGTTCCGCCAGGCTGGCGATCGTGGACGACGTGCCCCGCGCCCTGGGCCTTCTGGCCGCCGCGCGCCACGGCACGGACAAACTCCCCTTCCGGCTTGCGGGCGTCACCGGCACCAACGGCAAGACCACCGTCACCTATCTGGTGGAGCATCTGCTGGCCCGCGCCGGGCTCAAGGCCGGGGTGCTGGGAACCGTGGAATACCGCTGGCCCGGCCACACGCAAGTCGCCAGCCACACCACGCCCGACTGCCTGACGCTCCACGCCCTCCTGGCGGAGATGGCCAGGGCCGGGGTCGAGGGGGCGGCCATGGAGGTCTCCAGCCACGCCCTGGACCAGGGCCGCGTGGAGGGCCTCGCCTTCGACGCCGCCGCCCTGACCAACGTCACCCAGGACCACCTGGACTACCACCGCGACATGGAGTCCTACTTCCAGGCCAAGCGCCGCCTTTTCACCCGCTCCCTGCGCGACCCCTCCGGCGCGGTCCTGAATCTGGACGACGCCTGCGGGCGCAGGCTGGCCGGGGAGTTTCCCCGGGGCCTGGGCTTCACGCTCACGGGTCAGGCAGCGGCCGGGCGCGTGCTTTCGGGCCAGGTGCTGCGCTCCTCGGGCGAGGGACTTGAGCTGTCCATGGAGTTGGAGGGCCGTCGTTGGAGCTTCGCCTCGCCGCTCATCGGGGCCTTCAACGCCTCCAACCTGCTTGCCGCCCAGGCCCTGGGCCTCTGCCTGGGGCTGCCCGACGGGGCCATGGCCGGGCTGGCCGACTGCAACGGCGCGCCGGGACGCCTGGAGCGCGTGCCCAACGCCCGGGGCGTGCACGTCTTCGTGGACTACGCCCACACCCCCGACGCCCTGGAGAACGTGCTCACGGCCCTGAAGGCCCTGGATTTCACCCGCGTGGTGGCCCTCTTCGGCTGCGGCGGCAACCGCGACCGCTCCAAGCGCCCGCTCATGGCTCAGGCCGTGGCCCGCCACGCCGACGTGGCCGTGCTCACCTCCGACAACCCCCGCCACGAAGACCCCCTGGCCATCATCGAGGACGCCCGCCCCGGCCTGGCCGGAGCCGCCCGGGTGATCGTGGAGCCCGACCGCCGCAAGGCCATCGCCCTGGCCCTGGAGGCCGCAGGGAAGGGCGGCGCGGCGCTCCTGGCGGGCAAGGGGCACGAGCCCTACCAGCAGATCGGGGACAAGAAGCTTCCCTTCAGCGACGCCCTCGTGGCCGGGGAGCTCCTGGCATGAGGATGAGCGTTGCCGAGATCATGGCCGCCTGCCAGGCCACGGGCGACATCCGCCCCTTCGCGGACGTCCTGGTGGAAACCGCCACCCAGGACAGCCGCGCGGCCGGGCCGGGCGCGCTCTTCTGCTGCCTGCCCGGCAGCCGCGCCGACGGGCACGAGTTCGCCGTCCGGGCAGTGGAGCAGGGCGCTTCGGCCGTGCTGGCCGCGCGGGAACTGCCGGAGCTTTCCGGGAAGTCCCCCGTGCTGGTGGTGGAGGACGTGCAGCGCGCCCTGGGCCTGCTGGCCCGGCACTGGCGCAGGCGCGTGCGCCCGGTGGTGGCCGCGCTCTCGGGTTCGGCGGGCAAGACCACGGCCAAGGAGATGCTGGCCTCCATCGCGGACGTGATGGGGCCTTCCGTCAAGAATCCCGGGAACTACAACAACCAGTTGGGCCTGCCGCTCTCCATGCTGGCCGCCGGCGAGGAGCACCGCACCTGGGTGCTGGAGCTGGGCATCAGCCGCGTGGGCGACATGGAGGAGCTGGCCGGTAT
Organism: Fundidesulfovibrio sp.; assembly: GCF_058402725.1. NCBI lineage: Bacteria > Pseudomonadati > Thermodesulfobacteriota > Desulfovibrionia > Desulfovibrionales > Desulfovibrionaceae > Fundidesulfovibrio > Fundidesulfovibrio sp. Next base: position 11,490 of record NZ_JBZVFJ010000123.1, read on the forward strand.
CTGCGAACCGGACCTGGCCGTGGTGCACAACATCGGTCCCGCCCACCTGGAGGGCCTGGGCGACCTGCGCGGCGTGGCCCGCGCCAAGGCCGCGCTCCTGGGCTTCGTGGGCGAGGCGGGCACGGCCCTGGCCAACAGCGACTACCCGGAGTTGTGGGAAGAGGCCCGCAAGGCCAACCCCCGCGTGAAGGCCCTGTCCACACGCGACGCCTCGGCCCCGTACTACTGCGCCTACAAGGGCTGCTCCGCCGAGGGGCTGGGCGTCTACTCCCTGAAGCTTGAAGGCGAGCATCTGGAGGCGACCCTCTCCTGCCAGGGCGCGCACCTGGCCGAGAACGTCCT
>NZ_JBZVFJ010000124.1:0-11499 GCF_058402725.1 Fundidesulfovibrio sp.
CGGTGAAGCCCGCGAAGCAATTGCCGGGTCCAGGGGGGGCTCCCCCCTGGCGGGTGAGGTCTGGAGAGGGCAGCGCCCTCTCCAGCGGGTGCAGGGCGGAGCCCTGCCGGAAAAGTCCGGGGATGGCGGCGTCCTCTCTGGCCGTCGGAGGCTTCATCCCTCGCTCAAGTCCTCCAATGCGACCAGGCGCCTCACGCCTCAGCGCCCGACAACATCAATCGGCGCCTGCTTCGGGTATTCCACCGACGCCGAACACCGTCTCGCCGCGCAGGAAGGCGTCGGCCATGGCGGGGATCGCCTGTTCGCTGGTCATGAGCATGTCGGTCTGCCGTGTGAACTGGAGGAGCCGCCCCAGTTGGACGAGGCGCTCGCGCACCAGTTCGGGGGGGTATTTCTGGAAACGGCCTTCCACGCGGTCTGCGTTGGTTGAAACGGTGAAGCCGAGACGTTGCAGGATGAGGGCGATGGCACGGGCGCGCCGCTCGCGTCGTTCCTCGCCTGCGGCTCCGCCTTTGAAGGCGAAAGTGATGTAGTTCTTGTTGACGGTCTTACCGCAGTAGCAGTCGAGGACACCGTAGTGATAGCCCACGCGTGAGCTGAAGTTGAGGTATTTGTCGGAAACGATGGCGTAGCTGCGTTCTCCGAAGCGCTCCGATCCCATGTTGGGGCCGTCCACCATCTGGCGTCCCATGACGGAGAGGAAGCCGCGAAGGTGAACGGGGCGTGGCCCTTTGGCCACGAACTGCTCGTCGGCGAGTCCCTCCATGAGGGCTTTGAAGGGGACGCTCAGGATGTCGTGGAGGGATACCGCGTCGCGGTTGCAGGGATCGCCCGCGAGTCCGCCGCCCAGGTCGATGACGTGCAGGTCGAGGCCGACCCCTGCGTCGAGCCGTTCGGCCATGCCGCCGTCGCCGGAGGCCTCGTCTCCCAGAGAGAACATGGCGGCGTAGGAGCGCTCGTGGAGATATCGGGTGATGTCGTGCATGGTCCGACAATGCGTTGGCGAGAAGGACGGCGCTTTGGGGTCCACGAGGTTCAAAGGTGCAAGGAGCGCGTGGACGCTCTTGAGCAGCGCGTGGATGGGAGTGCTGATCATGGGTGCGGGACCTGCGTCCTGGGTCGTGAGGAGGACGGCGACGTTTCCCTTGTAGATGCGGCGGTTGGCCGCGTCCACGGTGACGTTTGTCCCGGGGCGCAGTGCTGAGGTGGCCCGGGACATGCCCAGGATGGTGGGCACGTTGAACTCGCGCGTGAGCGAGGCCATGTGACCGGTGACGCTGCCGTGGTCGGTGACGATGGCGCTGGCCTTGGTCATGGCCACCATGAATTTGGGCGAGGAGTGCTGCGCCACGAGGATGCCGCCTTCGGGGAAGAGGGCGAGGGAATCGTCGTCGGTTACGACGAACACCTCGCCGCACCCGGTCCCGGGGCAGGCGGTGTGGCCGCCTTCGAGAAGGATTTCGGCATCGGCGACAGGCGGTTCGGCCGGGCGTGCATGGGAGGCTTCCTTGGGCAGCCCCGCCAATGGGCGCGCCTGGAGAAGCACGAGGCGCTTGGAGGAATCCAAGGCCCATTCGACATCCTGCGGACAACCGTAGTGGGCCTCCAGGCGTTGTCCCCAATCGGCAAGCGTGCGGATTTGGGTGCGTGAGAGGCAGGCTTGGTTGATCTGGTCCTGTTGCACGCAAAGGCGTTCGACGCCGCCGCCTGGCATCCCCGCGAGCATGAATTCCTGCTGTGCGATCTCCTGGCGCAGGATTTCGAGGCTCTGCTTGCGCACGCGGTAGCTGTCAGGCGTGACCACACCGTCCACGGCGTAGGGGCCAAGTCCCCAGACGGCGTTGATGAGGATGTCGTCGTCCCCGGGGTCGAAGGGGTGGCGCGTGTACATGACGCCTGAAGCCACGGAATCCACCATGGCCAGGCAGGCCACGCCCATGGCGGCGGCCTCGTCGGGCACGCCCTTTAAAAGCCGATAGGCGATGGCGCGCGGCGTGTAGAGGCTTGCAGCCACGTAGCGATAGCTCTCGGCGAGCTTTGCTCGCGAAACGCCCAGGATCGAGAGGTATTGTCCGGCAAAGGAGAGTTCGCCGTCTTCGCCTACAGCGCTTGAGCGCATGGAAACCTTGATGCCTTCGGGATCGACGCCAACGCGGGTCGCAAGCGCTGCCTGCCTCTCCAGCAGTTGCTCCTCGAACCCGTCGGGCAGGGGCGCAAGCAGCATGAGGCGCTGGATGTCTTCGCTGGCTGCCTGGATGGACGCAGGGTCCGAGGCGTCCAGGGCCATGGTCAGCTTGGCGATTTCGGAACCGAGGTCCGATCGTTCCAGCAAAGCGCGAAAGGCGGAGGTGGTAATGGCGAAGCCTTCGGGAATGGGCAGGGCGACTTTGTTGCGCGATTCGCCCAGGTTTGCGCATTTTCCGCCCACCGTTTCGCCGCTTGCGCGATCAATTTCCGAGAATTCCAGGAACCACGGCCCCTGTTCGTGTCGCTGCGTGGACAGGGCATTTTTCAGGTCTTCCTGGATGATCTGGATGCGCTCGCGAAGCACGGGCTGTGCCGCCCCAGAAAGGTTCTCGTAGCCGCGCAGCATGCGCAGGCCATGGAACACGGCCTGGCTTGCCGCGGAATGCAGGAAGGCCATGCCGAAGACATCTCTGCCCGGCAGCTTCTCCTCGACGGCCGTGATGATGCGAAGAAGTTCCGAGTTCGATTCCAGAAGTTCTTGGAAGTTTACGTACTTGAACCGGAATCGAGTCTGGTCCGCCGGTTGGATGCGACAGCTGCGCCCGAGAAGCGGACGCAAAAGCCGCTTGATGCCTTCAAGAAGGGGACTCTGGATCCTTGCCATCGCGTCTCCCTTGAGTTGGGGCGGCCACCCGGGGGGTGTCAGTCTTCCTTTTCGATGTCCCCGGCGGCCACGTAGCAGGTTGCGGGACCTTTTCCCCTGATCCTGAGCAATCCGCGTTCCACCATATCGCGCAAGTCGTATTGCGCGGTTCTTGCGGGTACGGCAACGTCGAGGATTGCCTGATACTGCGAGCGCGTGATGCTGCCGTTGGCGGTGAGGTATTCCAGGCCTTTGCGTTGTCTTGCGTTGAGTTCGACCGGGTTGGGTCGGGCCGGGGGCGGTGTTGCCTTCCGCAAGGGTTTGGCCGGAGTTGAGGCATGCTGTTTTTCGGGCTCTTTCCATTCTCCGGCGGAAGGCTTGGCGTCGAACCGGAGGTCTTCCAGGTAGATGGTGTTGGAATCGGCCATGGCCACGGCGCGCATGATGCAGTGCTTGAGCTCGCGCACGTTGCCGGGCCAGTTGTGCCCGGCGATGCGTTCCCATGCCCCCTTGGAGAGGTTCATGGGCCCTTTGTTCATCACGTCGGCAGATTCCTTGAGGAACGCGCCGACCAACGGGGGGATGTCTTCCATGCGCTCGCGCAGGGGGGGCGTGTGCAGCGTGAGGACGCGCAGGCGATAGTACAGGTCTTCACGGAAGGCGCCTTCCTTCACGCAATCGAGCAGTTCCACGTTGGTGGCGGCGATGACGCGCGCGTCGAAGGGAATCTCCAGGTCGCTTCCCAGGGGGATGATGGTCCGCTCGGCCAGGGCGCGCAGCAAGGCCTGCTGCACCTTGGCTGAAGCGTTGCCGATCTCGTCCAGGAGGATGGTCCCGCCCTGTGCGGCAAGGAACGCGCCCTTGCGATCGGTCTTGGCTTCGCTGAAGGCCCCTTTCACGTGCCCGAAGAGGGCGTCGAGCAGCAGGTTCTCGTCCAGCGCCCCGCAGTTGATGGTGATGTAAGGTCCTGCCGCACGTCGCGAAAGCTTGTGGATGGCCAGGGCCGTCACCTCTTTGCCGGTCCCCGTCTCCCCGATGATCAGCACGTCCGGGTCCACGGCGGCAGCCTTGCGGATGAGCCACTTGAGTTCGCGCATGGCCGGACTGCGGCCGACCACGCCCTCCATGGGGTGCTCGTCCGGCAATTCCGAGAACTGCTGGTCCAGGTCCAATGGTTGCCTCAGGAGATGGTCCTGGATGTGGGCGTCTTTGAGGCGCAATTCCTCGCGCTGGAAAAGCACGGCCTCTACCAGGGCGTTGATGGAATCCTTGAGCGTGGTGGTCTCCCGGTCGCGCGGGGGGAGATCGATGGGCGTGAGCACGCGCTGATCCGGCATGGAGCGGACCCGTGCTGCCAGATCGAGCAGTGGGCTCGTGATCACGCGGGCCACCGCGTAAAGCAACCCTGCAGTAAAGGCCATGGAAGCAACGAAGATGACCAGGAGCACGTCGTTGAGGCGGTACTCCGCAGCGAGCAGCAGGCGCGATTTGTCCATGAAGGCCACGCCGCCAACCACATCGGCAGGCTTGTCCGGATGGTTTTTGAAATAAACGGGCGAGTAACCGAGGGAGTAGGTGTCGTTGGAGGGCGATTGCGCCTCCATTTCGGTGTTGACGGTCTCCACACCGGTCCGTGCGGCCTGCACGTCCACCACCATGCGCCAGTAGGCCTCGTTGGCCGTGGAAGGGCGGAAGGCGCTGCGGTTGCCGGACTGGCCATGGTCGCCGCGCAGTCCGGAGCGGGCAACGTCCGTGGAGAGGGGCTGTTCGTAGTCGTCGGCGTTCCCGCTCTGGAAGAGCATCCAGCCCTGTGCGTCTATGAAGAAACTGTAGCGCTTCTCGGACGTGCGCTGGAAAGCGGCCAGGGGCGAGCGGGGAGAGTTGTGGATGGAGAGAAGTTCGCGAGCGGCCCGGCCATCCAGCGAGAGCATCCAGAAGCCCAGGAGGGATCCGTCTCCGGCGTACACGGGGGTGACGAGCCGGAAGAAGTGGAAGGTGCCCCCCCCTGCGATTCCGGGAAGGATGCCGGGTGGATAAATGGTTTCCGAGAGTCCCAGGAGGGCCACGCCGTCCTTGCCCAGGCCTACGGCCGCCGCCGGGGCGGCGTGGGGCGGATTGATGATGCGTTCGGCCTGATCCTTGCCGATGAGACGCACTTCGCGTCCGGTGTCGAAGGCGAAAAGGGGGGCGCTTCCGTCGGCTGGAATGAAGGCGGCCTCGCGGTAGACGCCAGGGCGCACGTCGGCCTGGAGCGAGAGGAAGCGAAGGAGCGTCTGGGGGTCCGTGGGCCAGCGGGCCAACAGCAGGATGTCCTGGCGGGCCTGCTCGAAGAGATCGGTGAGGGCGGAGGCCTGCCCCATGGTGAAAACCTTGGTGGTGCGCTCCAGGGAGAGGCCCAGGTATTTACCGGCCACCGTCTTGGCCGCGTAGCCCGTCACGGCCAGCACCAAGGCCATGAGCGGGATGACCGTGGACATGAGTTTGCGCCGGATGCTCCACTGGGAGAAGGGGCCGAGCCCTGAAACCATGCTTCCCCAGATGGGTTTTTGCGGCACAAAAAAGCCCATGAGCAAACCTCCACGCGATGCGCGATGCATCCTTTTTGCGCATCAAGCGCTTTGCGTCAAGCGTTTTGCGCGATTTTCGCAATTGCGCGTAATTCTATAAATGCATGGAATTAATCATGATATGTCGGATGGCATGCGTGTTGCTTAAGGCAGGGCGTTGTGAAAGTGCAAAACCCCAACCTTGAGGAGCGCGCAATGAAGATTCTGGCTGCCCTGGACCTCACGGACAACGCGAAGGCAGTGCTGCAGAAGGCCGTCGAGGCCGCGAAACAGCAGAACGCCCAACTTGTGTTGCTCACCGTGGCGGAGGACTTCATGGACCTCGGCGACGTGATGGACACCGCGGGCGTGTCCGACAAGCTCTACAAGGCCGCCGCACAGGCGATCGAGGCCGCCAAGTCGGAAGCCAAGGCCCAGGGCGTGGAAGCCGAGGGCGTGGTGAAGCAGGGCGTGTCCCCGGCGGACCTCATCGTGGAATACGCAGGCGAAATCGGCGCCGGGCTCATCGTGCTGGGCAGCCGGGGCAAGAAGGGCATCGAAAGGTTCCTCCTGGGCAGCGTGGCCGGAAAGATCGTGACGCACGCTGCCTGTTCGGTGCTCGTGATCCGCTAATCAACCTTACTGAAGGAGCATATCATGAAAAGGATCAAGCTGGCATTGTTCTCCCTGCTGCTGGCCCTGACCGTCCCCGGGTTCGCCCTGGCGGCCGGTGGCGGTGCCGCACCCATCGTGCTGGTGGCCGACACGCGCAAGCTCGACGGCATCATGGCCTGGTGGGCCAATCTCTACAACGAAAGCCACCTGTACTTCACGATCCTCACCGTGATCCTGATCCCCACCATCGGCGTGTGCTTCGGCGTGCTGGCCGACATCATCATGACCTGGATCGGACTGGACCTCAAATCCCGCGACCTCGCGGAACACTAGGCCGAGAGGAGGCACACCATGGATTGGCTCTATATCCTGATGCCCATCGCGGGCGTGAAGATCTTCTGGCCCGGCCTCGTCATCCTGGGCGTGGGCGTGGGCATCATCGGCGGCTTTTTCGGCATGGGCGGCGCATGGATGGTCACGCCCGGCCTGAACATCCTCGGTTTCCCCATGGCCTTCGCCATCGGCACGGACATCGCCCACATGGCGGGCAAGTCCCTGGTCTCCACCTTGCGCCACGGCAAGTTCGGCAACGTGGACTACAAGCTCGGCATCATCATGATCGTCGGCACGGTAGGCGGCTTCGAGGTGGGCGCGCAGATGGTCATGTGGCTGGAGCGCATCGGCAGCGTCGAGGCCGTGGTGCGCTACATCTATCTGGGCCTGCTCTTCGCCATCGCCTGGATGGTCTTCCATGACGTGAACAAGAAGCGCCAGAAGGAAAAGGCCGCCAAGGCCGCAGGCAAGGAAGTGGACGCCCTGGCCACCGGCATCGAGTGGCACAAGACCCTGCACAAGATCAAGATTCCCCCCATGGTGAACCTTGAAGTCGCCGGCATCTACTGCTCGGCCTGGCTGCCCATCGGCGTGAGCTTCCTCACCGGCTGGCTGGCAGGCATCCTGGGCATCGGCGGCGGCCTCATCCGCATGCCCGCCCTGATCTACCTGCTGGGCTGCCCCACCCACGTGGCCGTGGGCACCGACCTTTTCGAAGTGGCCATCTCTGGCCTCTACGGCGCGGCCTCCTACACCTACAAGGGCCGCACCGAGCTGGTAGCCGCCATCATCATGCTCTGCGGCGCGTCCATCGGCGCGCAGGTGGGCTGTGTGGCCACCAAGTACATCAAGGGCTACGGCATCCGCATCGCCTTCGGCCTGGCCGTCATCGGCTGCGCCGTGTCCATCGCCATGAAGCTCCTGGGCGCGCAGGTGAAGGAGTTGAAGTACGTCATGGACGTTGGCTCCACTTGGCTGGTGCTGGGCCTTGTCTCAAGCATGAGCCTCTACATCTTCGTGCAGATGATCAAGGGCGCCAAGGCGGAGCTGGCCGCCAAGAAGAACGCCTAACGGGCTAACGACCAAGGAGAGATGAACATGAAGCGCATATCGATTCTCTTGGCCGCCCTGGCCCTGGCGACCCTGGTGGGCTGCAGCGACTTCGGCAAGGTGGATCAGGGACGCGTGGTGGCCTACGACAAGGACGCCGGAAAGGTGACCTTCATTCGCGACAAGAAGGCCGAGCCCATGAACCCCGACTACACCGGCCTGCCCGCTGTGACCTACACCATCCCTGCCGACCCGCAGGAGATGGGCGCCGTCCCCAAGGCCGGGCTGCGCATGAAGCTCGACACCCAGAAGAGCCAGATCGTGATCTACGATCCCAAGGAACAGAACTTCAAGACCATCGGCTTCAAGATCCACGACATGCAGGAAAACGTGGAGCGCGACCACCCGCTGGTGTTCGACAAGGCCACGGGCAAGGCCAAGGTCTTCCCCATGGTGGACAAGACCAAGAAGACCGTCACCGTGTATTCGGCCCGCCAGAAGATGCTCGTCACCTTCAGCGTGCCTGACGAATACATGACCTGGCCCGATTCCACCTGGGACGCCGGCGATGAAGTGCGCGTCTACTACAAGGAAGACGGCAAGTCCCTGCGGTTCATGAACATCAGCAAGACCGACATCTTCAAGAAGTAGCATTGGGCCTAGCCCGGGCCGCTCCCCTCAAGCGGCCCGGGTCGCCATACACTCCGGACCGGAGGGCTGGAAAAACGGCCCCCCACTCCGCCGGCCCTCCGGCTCCGGACCCAGCAAGGAGCATCGACGTGAACATCAGGCAACGCCTCACCGTAATCGCCGTGGACATCGCCATCCTGGCCGAGTTAGCCTACGGGATGCACGCAGCCTCCCTGGACCCGGACAACTTCACCTCCGCATTCTGCAAGGCCTTCTTCTCCCTGCTGCTGCCCACCCTGGTTCTCGGCGTCACCGCCGTGCGCTGCCTGCGCGACAAATCCGGCGACGCCCAGCCCACGAACCAAACCCAGGACGCGGTCTAGACCATGAACCTCCAGCTGGCCGTCTCCCTTCGCCGCATGGCCGGCTGGTCCGCCTCGGCGCTGCTCTTCACCGCTCTCGCCGTCCTGGCCGACGGCCTGGTGGGCGGTTTCAAGGACGGCACCCGCGATTTCCAGTCGCTCCCCGGCGCTTCCCTGGACATCACCGCTCACATGCCCCCCGGGGCCGAGGCCATCGCCGATCTGCGCATCATGGGAGAGACCCCGGGCGTGCGCGTTGTCCCCAAGGAGCTTTTCAGCGGCTTCTGGCTGGGCGGCGCCATGTGGCGCGGCAAAATCGAGGTGGACGGCCAGGCCCAGCCCGGCGAGCGCATCTTCCTGGTGGAAGGACCGCCCCTGGCCGAGAAGCCCCAGCGCTACGTCTCCGTGCCCTTCCGGGTGGTGGTGCACGCCGACGCCCCATCGCTCAGGGCGGCCGCTCCGGCCCTGCTCACGCGGCTCACCGGCTTTGAGCCCTATCCCGCCAGCTTCACCCTTTTCCTGCTGGCCCTGCCCTGCGGCGCGGCGGGCTTCCTGCTCTCGCGGCGCATCGAGGCCGGGCTGGCCGATCTCGGCAAGGCCGTGGTCTACATGATCAAGACCGAGCCCGAAGGCCAGCGCATCTCCTTCTCGCTGGGGAATGACCGGGGACTCGCGCCGGGCGGGAGCGTGCTCCTGGAGGACGCCGCCGGCAACCCCGTGGGCCAGGCCCGCGTGCTCACCGCCACGGCCCAGGACGCCACGGCCCGAGTCGTGTCCGGTCGCTGCTCTCCCGGCGACCTCGCCGTGCTGCCCGTGAGGGAAACCCCCGGGACGTAGCAGCCTTTTGAAAAAACTTCGCTGGCTGTGCGCATGGAAAAGGCTAACCGTAACGAATGTGAATCACTCTTCGGGCTTGGCTTTCTCCCTGCGTCCCGTCAGCGAGTTTGGTTGAACAAGCTGCAAAAATCGACCGTATCAAAGGGCTGTTAGCACCCCGAAGTCGGCACGGTCCTCACGACTGGCGGACCGGCCAACCACGATGACGGGCTATGACGCGGGGAGGCATCACCAAGCCTTTCGGAGAGTCGTCGTGCTCTTCCAACAGGAACGCCCCCGGATATCCCCCCTCAGAAAAGGGTATTGATCAAGTTGCAGGCCCTGGTTGCCGGTTTGTTTCGTATAGGGTAATGTGTCGGGCAAATTGGGGTTTCGGGGGTGGGGGGAACCATGAAACGCTTCAAGGGTTCGCTCGCAGCCGCCCTTCTGGCGGCAACAGTCGGCATCGCCTGGCTTGCCGTCTCGTGCGACGGAGCGGATCCCCTCGCGCCCTACCGCGCGGAACTGCGCGTGGGTTTCGCCAACGAGCCGCCGTACTCGTTCCGAAACGCCGCAGGCGAAGTGCGCGGCGAAGCCCCCGAGGCCGTGAAGTTCGCGGCCAGGAGCCTGGGCCTGGGCAACATCCGCTGGGTGATCATGGACTTCGGCGCTCTCCTCGGCGAACTGGAGGCCGGGCGCATCGACGTGATCGCCGCAGGCATGTTCATCACCCCTCAACGCGCCGCCCGCGTGCGCTTCTCCCGCGCCACCGTGGTGGTGGGTCAGGGGCTTCTGGTGCCTGCGGGCAACCCGCTGGGTCTTCATTCGTACGAGGACGTGGTCCGCTCCGGCAAGGCGCGGGCAGCGGTGCTCAACGGGGCGGTGGAGGAGGAGGTTCTCGCCCGGCTGGGGCTGGCCCCCGCGCGGCGTTATCCCGTCAGCGAGGTGGGCGCGGCCCTGGGTGCCTTGCGCCACGGACTGGCGGACTGCCTGGCGCTCTCGGGGCCAACGGTGCGCTACCTGGCCGGGAACTCGGAGGGTCGCTTCGAAGCCGCCGAGCCCTTCGCTCAGCCCTCGGTGAAGGGCTTCGGCCCAGGTCGCTGCGCCCTGGCCTTCCGCAAGTCCGACAAGCATCTGGCCGACGCCTTTGACGAGGCCCTGTCGGGCTATGTGGGCAGTCAGGACCATCTGGCCCGCATTCAACCGCTTGGCTTCACCGTCGTCAACCTGCCCGGCGGCGGGGACTGAGGCCGCCATGCCCTGGTCTTCTCCCGTCCCTGGTCGGCCGTGGCGGTCAGCGCTCAGCACGCCGACTTTCCTTGCCGTGGCCATCGTCATACTGACGGCCTGCGGCTTGTTCTGGTGGGTGAACGCTTCATGGCGGGAAAACAACGCGGCCTATCTCGAGGTGCAGGGGCACATGCGCCTGGCGCGCGGGGATATACTGCGGGGGTATCTGCAGGCGCAGCGAGCCTTTTCCGGAGAGGGGTCCGCCCTGGACCCAGGCCGTTGCGCCTACTTCGAGCAGGCGGCCTGGCGCGTCGGCAACGCCTTGAAGTCCCTGGAGCCCATGCGCCAGGAAGCGGCGTTCCGCAACGGCTTCCAGCGCATCGCCGAAGGATTGGCGCGCTACCGGGAGGTGGTGCTCGCCGCTGGCGTCGTGGCCTGCGGCGAGCGTGAGGCTTTGAGCGCCGGAGCGCGCCGCCTGGAAATGGACCGCCTGTTGGCCGAGTCGGAAGACATCATGGCGGCGTTGGCCATGGACGTCTCGTCGCGATTCCGGATCGAGGCGCAGGACCTGGACAGGCTGCACCGCGTGGCCATCGTGGTCTTTGCGGCGGTGATGGGCGCGGGGGCGGCGGTCCTCGGGGTGGCCGGAGCGCGCCACAGGCGGGCCGAAGAGGAACTGCGCCGGAGCGAGGAGCGCTTCAGGCTTCTGGTGGAATCCTCCGCAGATGCGGTCTTCGTCCAGACAGGCGGCAGCTTCGCCTACGTCAACCCCGCCTGCGTGAGGCTCTTCGGGGCATCCTCCCAGGAGGAACTCCTGGGGCGGCCGGTGCTGGAGCGCATCAGCCCGAAGGACCGCGCGGCCGTAGCAGGCCGCATCAAGACCTTGAACACCGACCGGAACAGCGTTCCCAGGCGCGAGGAGACCATCCTGCGCCTGGACGGCACGCCCGTGACCGTGGAGGTGTCGGCCTCGCCCATGCCCTACAAGGGCACGGACGGCGCGCTGGTCTACGCCCAGGACATCTCCGAGCGCAAGGCCGCGCGGGACGCCCTCGTGCGGTCCCTGCACGAAAAGGAGGCCCTGTTG
>NZ_JBZVFJ010000125.1:0-11325 GCF_058402725.1 Fundidesulfovibrio sp.
TTTGAAAAACATTTCATGTTTTTCAAAATCACGACACTAGTGTCGCGATGGAATGGAAGGGTTCGTCCGGCGTGGGCTTTCCGGGCAAGGCCGGACCCATGGGGAGGGGGGCCGGGGTACGGCGCGCCCCGGCCCGGGGAACTCTACACCGGGATCAGCGACAGCCCGGTCTCGCCTTTCTCCAGCCGGAACTTCTGTCCCTCCTGGATGTCGATGCCGGCGAGCATGTTGGCGGTGATCACGATCCTGCCGCCCCGGCAGACGGGGGAGGTGCTTCTGGTGCGGGTGGAAGCGCCGGCAATCGCGAGGTATTCCTTCTTTTCCTGGATGAGCTTGAACAGGTGATTCTTCAACGTCGGCTTGGACTGGATGCCGAGTTCAAGCATGATTTCCTTTTCGCTTTTCCCTTCCTTGATCAGCGCGTAAAGTTTTTCGCCGTCGTACTTGGCTTCGATTTTCTGGCCTTTCACAGCAGGCATATGGATTCCTCCGGGTGATTTGTTCGCTTGGATGGATGGTATCTATTGTATGTCTCCGGTCAAGCAAAAAGAACACGTTTGATTTGTCCTTTGCATGAAAGGGCAAGAAAACGGATTGCGGAGCGGCATGAAATAACGTGCGAGAAACGCATGCGCCCTTTGGTCCACCGGCGCTCCGGGCGGGGGCTGCGCAGGGGGCCGGACAGGCGCGGCCTGGCGGCACGTTCGCGGAGACAGGGCGGCGGCGCGCTCCGGCTTCCGGCCGGTGGGCTGGCGGACGCCTGCCCGCGTCAGGGCTCCAGCAGGGCGCGGGCAAGCGCGCGTTCCAGCGCGGCGGGGGTGAAGGGCTTGGGCAGAAAGCCCGATGCGCCGTGGCGTCCGGCCTGGAAGACGTTCTCCAGGGTGCTCTCGCTGGAGACCAGCACGAAGGGGAGGCGTGCGAGGCCCGGGTCGGAGCGCACCATGTCCAGGAAATCCAGGCCGGAGCGTCCCGGCATCCTCAAGTCGGAGAGGATGAGCCCCACGCGACGCGCACGGAGCACGTCCAGGGCTTCGTTGACGCTGGCGGCGCATTCGACCTGGGCGAAGCCCATGTGTGCCAGGTGCTGCTTCACAAGGTGGCGCATGCTGGCGGAGTCGTCCACCACGAGAACGGTGACCGAGGCTCGGCCGGGTTCGTGCTCCGTGTGGGCCTCGGCGAAGAGTTCGTGGTCCGCACCGGGGGGGCAGGCGATGGCCGCCGTTTGCGGTGCGGAGCGGACGACGCCCAGCAGTTCGTCCACGGTCTCGGTGAAGAGAGAGGCGCAGAAGGGCTTGGCCAGCACGGCGGACACGCCGTGCAGTGCCGTGTCCACGGCAGCGAGGCCCTGGCGTCCGGCGAGCGCAAGGACCCGGGCCCCCCGGAAGGCCTCCTGGCGGCGCAGGGACTCCAGCACGGACAGGTCGGGCATGCCGCCGTGGTCCACGTCCACCACGGCCAGGTCCACCGGCTCGCCCCCGTGCGCCTCTCGGGCGTAGGCCTCGGGCGACTCGGCCTCGGCCACGCGCCTGTGGCCCGCTTCCCGCAATCTGCGGGCCAGAGCCTGCCGGATGCGCTCCGAGGGCTCGATGAGCGCGATGCGGTGGTCGGTGTTCATGGGCCTGCGCGCCTCCTGTTGCCTCATCCCGGTTGCGTCCGGCCTGCGGACGCAGGCGGGTACGGGGGGACGCCGACGGAACGCTCCTGCGGCGCGTTCGCGTGTCGTGTCCTTACAACTCTTCCGTACAGATTTTCATGGCTGCCAGCCAAACACATTTCCATTCATTTTGAAAAACAACTTCCTGTTCTCCACAATCGCGCCACTCGTGTCGTGATTTTGAAAAACATGAAATGTTTTTCAAAATTAAAATCAATGGTTTTGCATGATTGCCTCAAGAGTCCGCATGGACGGATTTTGAGGACGCAACACTAGGAGGGCTTGCGCTTGTGGGCGAGCGCCCCGGCGATCCAGGTTTCGTCCACGTTGCGGTCGTCGCCTGCGGCCATGATGCCGAAGAGGAGCCGGGCCGCCTCCTCCACGTCGGCGGGCGCGCCGCCGGGCACGGCCAGGGACTGCCTCCAGGCCATGGCCGTCTGGCCCGCGTTCCAGTCCAGGACCACGAAGTCGGCCTCCTTGCCCTTGTCGAAGTTGCCCAGCACGTCGTCCAGATAGAGGGAGTGCGCCCCGCCCAGGGTGCCCAGGTGGAAGGCGCGGTAGGGCGAGAGCTTGTTGCGCTCGGCCTCGGCCAGGTCCTGCTCGCGGGGGTTCACGGAGCCGTCGAGCAGGGTGTTGTTGCACATGCCCACCTTGTAGGCCTCTTCCATTACGCGGAGCAGGCTGAAGGCGTTGCCGCCGCCCACGTCGCTGCCCAGGCTCAGGCGCACGGGGTTGTCGGGGTCCTTGGCGCGGCCCAGGCGGAAGAGGCCGCTGCCCAGGAAGAGGTTGGAGAGCGGGCAGAAGCAGATGGCCGCCCCGGCCCGGGAGAAGCGGCGCATCTCGTCGTCGGAGAGCCAGACGCCGTGCCCGGCCGTGAACCGGGGGCCGAGCAGCCCGTACTTCTCCTGCACGCGGGTGTAGTCGGAGCAGTCGGGGTATTGTCGGCGCACGGCGAGGATCTCCGAGGGGTTCTCGGAGATGTGGGTGTTGATCCAGCAGTCGGGGTGCTCCTTCTTGAGTCGGGAGCAGGCCTCCATCATGGCGTCCGTGCAGCCCAGGGCGAAGCGCGGGGTGATGGCGTAGAGGTTGCGCCCCTTGCGGTGGTGCTTCCCGATGAGCCGCTTGGACTCGGCGTAGAAGGCCTCCGGGCTGATGAGGCAGTCCTCGGGCGCGAAGCGGTCGATGCCGGTGAGCCCCGCGATCACGCGCATGTTGCGCCGCGCGGCCTCGGCGAAGAACTCCTCGGTGGAGACGGGGCTCGATGTGGTGAAGGCCTGGCAGGTGGTGGTCCCCCCGGCCAGGAGGGCGTCGAAGAAGCGCCGGGCGGCCTCGCGAGCGTACTCGCGGTCGGCGTACTTGCGCTCCTCGGGGAAGACCCACGTCTGGAGCCAGTCCAGCAGCTGGGCGCCGTAGGCCCCCAGCACGCGCGTCTGCGGGAAGTGGACGTGCCCGTCGATGAAACCCGGCAGGATGAGCCGGTCCGGGATGCTGGTCACGGGCATGCCGGGATGGCGGGGGGCCACCTCGGCGTGGGGTCCGAAGTCGTCGATGACGCCGTTGCGGACCACAAGCAGGCCGTCGGGGAGGAAGCGCGCGGCCTTGTGCTCCTCGCCGGGGTGTTTCCATGGGTCGTCGACGAGGTCGAAGAAGCAGCCTCGGACGGCCAGGGTCGCGCCGGTCATGGTGGTCCTCCGTGAGGGTGTGGCCGGGAAAGGTCCATCTTTCATACTATAACACCGCCGGGCGCTTCCGCCAAGCGGCCCTGCCGTCTCCCGGGGACGCGCTACGCCCGGCGCGCGCGGCCCAGGGCGTCGGCGGCGCGCAGGGCGCCAAGCACCGCGCGGGGCGAGACCTCCACGGGCTCGTTGTGGATGGATTCCCCGGGCTCGCAGGCCTTGCGGGCCACGCGTTCCAGCTCCTCCGGGGTGATCCCGGGCAGTCCCAGAGCCTCGAAGGTGGCGGGCAGCCCCAGGGCGGCGCACAGGGCGTAGACCTCCTCCATGAGGGCAGCAGGCTTGTCCGTGAGGAAGAGCGAGGCCAGCACGCCGAAGGCCACCTTCTCGCCGTGGTGGCGCGCGCGGGCGGCGGGCAGGGCCGTCAGGCCGTTGTGGATGGAGTGGGCCGCGCCCAGGCCTCCGCTCTCGAAGCCCAGGCCGCTCAGGAGGGTGTTGGCCTCCACCACGCGCTCCAGGGCGGGCGTGACCACCCCTGCCTCGCAGGCCGTGAGGGCCTGTGGGCCCCAGTCGCGCACGGTCTCGTAGCAGAGGCGGGAGAGGGCGTGGGCCGTCATGGAGCCCGTTCCGCCGGGGATGTTGCGGCCGCGCCCCGCCCGGCAGGACTCGGCCTCGAACCAGGTGGCCAGGGCGTCGCCCATGCCCGAGGCCAGGAAGCGCGCCGGGGCGCGGGCGATCACGGCCGTGTCCACGAGCACCAGGTCCGGGTTGCGGGGCAGCACGTCCGCGCGCCGGAACTCCCCGGCTTCGGAATAGACCACGCAGACCGAGCTGCACGGCGCGTCGGTGGAGGCGATGGTGGGCACGGCGGCGGCGCGCAGGCCCAGGCGCGCGGCGGCGGCCTTGGCCGCGTCCAGGGTCTTGCCCCCGCCAAGGGCGCAGACGCTCTGCGCGCCGAAGTCCCGGGCCAGGGCGGCCAGGCGGTCGATCTCGGCGTCGGTGCACTCGCCGCCGAAGCGTTCGGCGCGTACGGCCCCGGCCCGGGCGAGCCCGGGCAGCAGGCCGGGGACCAGGCGCTCCAGGGGGCTCGGGGAGGCCACCAGGAGGTGGCGGTCCCCCAGGCGGGCCAGTTCGTCGCCCAGGCGCTCCAGGGCGTCGGCCCCCTGCACGTAGCGGCCGGGGAAGAGCGTGGTGGTGATCATGGGTCGGCTCCCTTCGTCAGGTTGCGGCGGCCTTGCGGCTGCGTTTTTCTCCATACATGGCCCGGTCGGCCTTTTCGAGGAGGTCCTCCAGGTCGCGGGCGTCCTCGGGGAAGAGCGCCAGGCCGATGCTGGCGTCCAGGGCCAGGCGGGTTTCCTCGAAATGGAAAGGCTTGCGGATCTCCCGGGCGATGCGCGTGGCGGCCAGTTCGGCGCACTTGCGGTCGGGCACGTCGGGCAGGATCACCCCGAACTCGTCCCCGCCCAGGCGGGCCACGGTGTCGGCGCTCCGGGCGGCGCTCAACGCGCGCTGTCCGGCCTCCCGGATGGCCGCGTCCCCGGCGCGGTGACCGTGGGTGTCGTTGATGCTCTTGAGGCCGTCCAGGTCGAAGTTGAGCACGCCCACGGGCTTTTCGTTGCGCCCGGCCTGGGCCAGGCACTGGCGCAGGCGGTCGTAGAACAGGGCGCGGTTGGCCAGCCCCGTGAGGCTGTCCCGGGTGGCCAGGCGGTAGAGCTCCTGCACCTCGTATTTTGCGGAGAAGTACATGGCCGCGCCGATAAGCCCGGACATCAGTTCCAGGATGCGCACGTGGTGCGCGTCGAACCGGCTCGGATCGGGCGAGACGATCTTCAGCACGCCCACGGGCGTCTCGCCGTGCACCAGGGGGGCGACCACCATGGAGCGCAGGCCCACCTTGCGGCAGGCCTCGCGGTCCACGCGGGGGTCCGTCTCGGAGTCGTCGCAGGCGAGCACCTGTCCTCCGGCCACGCACAGCCCCGAAAGGCTGGACTTGCGCCGCAGGCGAAGGCCCAGCTGCCCGGCGGCCAGCCCCGTGGCGGCGCGGTAGATCATCTCCTCGCCCTCGGCCAGCTCCACGATGGCGCCGGCCGCGTGGGTGAGGCTTTGCACCCGTCCGGCCACCAGTTCCATGATGGCCCCAAGGTCCAGCCCGAGCCGGGCGACCTCCGTCTGAGTCTGGATGATGGAATACAGCACGTCCTGTGAGAGGTCGGCATGGCGTCCCGCGTCACTCATCGGTCCCCCCTGTCGGCTTCGTTGACCGGCCCGTCGCTTGCGGACACTTCCCGATAGCCTTCCGTTCTTTCCGGGGCAAGGCCCCGGCGGGCCTGAAGCTTTGACAGGCCCGCACGCGTCCCCTAAGGAGAAACCCGGTCATCGTCTTTTCCGTGGTGGCTCATGGACACGCGTACCGTTCTACTGTTGCTCGCGCTCGGCTCGTTCGTCGTCTGGGCGATCCTGCTGGCCTTCCAGGCCGGGATGCCCCACGCGCGGCGCATCCCCTACTGGACCATGGCCAAGTTCCTCCAGGGATTCGGCTCCCTGGGCCTCTGGCATTTCGGCCCCTCGCCGGACCCCGCCGCCGTGCTCGCGGCCAACCTGCCGCTGCTGCTGGGCTGCGCGGGCGAGGCCTGGGCCGTGCTCCACCTCATCGGGCGCGAGGCTTCGGCGCGGCTGCGCCATGGCGTTGCCCTGGCCGTTTGCGCCCTGTGCGTCCTGAGCGGATTGCTGGCGTCGGGGGATCGCTCCTCCTTGGTGTTCGCCCTGCACGCCGCGCTCTACGGCCTGCCCGCCTGGGCGCTCCTGGCCGCGCCCGGAGAGCGCCGCGCCCTGCGCGGCCTGCTGGGCGGGTGCTTCCTGCTCATGGCCCTGCTTTTCGCCTCCCACGCCTTCTGGCTGGCCGCCTCCCCCCCGGGCGCGCCGCACGAGTTCCGGTCCGCCACGTTCCGGGCCATTCCCCTGGCCACTTACTGCATGCTCCTGGTGAGCGGCTTCGCCATGCTGCTCCTGGCCAAGGAGAAGGCCGACGAGGCCCTGAGCGACGCCGAGCGCTCCATCACCCTGAAGGAGGAGCAGTACCGGCTCATCGTGGACACGGCCAACGAGGGCGTGCTTTCCATGGACCGCGAGGGCGCGGTGGTCTTCGCCAACGGGCGCATGGCCCAGCTGCTGGGCTGCCACCCCGGGGAGCTCCCGGGGCTCTGCTACGCCGACCTTCTGGCCCCTGGGGAGGAGGCCTCGCCGGGCGGGCCGCCCGACGGCGCGAGCGAGGCCCTTCTGCTGCGCAAAGACGGGGAGCCCCGCTGGATGTCCGTCTCCGCCCGGGCCGTGCACGACGCCTCGGGCACGCTCACGGGCTCCTTCGCCATGTTCACCGACATCACGGAGAGCCGCCGGGCGCGCCAGGAGCTGGAGGAATCCCACCGCAAGCTGGAGGCCCTGTCGGTCACGGACGGGCTCACCGGCATCGCCAACCGCCGCCGCTTCGACCAGGCCCTGGCGGAGGAGTGCGCCCGGCACGCCCGCACCGGGGCGGCCCTCTCGCTCATCCTCCTGGACCTGGACCACTTCAAGGGCTTCAACGACGCCCACGGCCACGTGGCGGGCGACGAGTGCCTGCGCCGCGTGGGTGCGCTTCTGGCGCGGGAGGCGTCCCGCGCGGGCGACCTGGCCGCGCGCTACGGCGGGGAGGAGTTCGTCTGCATCCTGCCCGCCACGCGGTTCGCAGGGGCGATGGGCGTGGCCGGGGCCATCCGCCGGGGCATCGAGGCCCTGGAGATTCCCGGCGCGCCGGGGGGCGTCACGGCCAGCCTGGGGGTGCTCACGGAACATCCCGGGCCGGACTGCGAGCCCCGCGAGCTGCTGCGCCGCATCGACCGCCTGCTCTACAAGGCCAAGGCCGGAGGCAGGAACCGCATCGAGGGCCAGGGGCCGGACCAGCCCGCCGCCTGATCTGCTCCCGCCGCGCCCGCCGCGCGCCGCACCGGCCGCTCCGGGCCGCGCCCGCATCACGCCGCACCGCCGCCGCGTTCCCGGCGCGCCTCGCGTTTGACGCGGGAGGCCGCGCCGTGTATGGAAAGAAATCGTCGGCTTTCCTATGATTTCGACAGATTTGTTAAGCCCGGGCTCGTTCAATCCGTCCGCAACGGGAGGAATCACCGTGCCGCGCATCCTCGTCGCCCTGCTGGTCCTGTTCTGCGTCCCCTTCTCCAGCGCCTCGGCCGCCGACGTGGTGCGCCTGGGCAACCTGAAGTTCGCCCACTACGGGGCCATCGCCTACATGAAGGAGATCGCGCCGCAATACGGCCTGGAGATCCAGGAGCGCGTGTTCCCCAAGGGCATCGACATCATCCCGGCCATCATCGCCGGGGAGATCGACGCTGCGGCCAGCGCGGCCGACGGGGCCGTGGCCGCCCGGGCCACGGGCGTGCCCGTGCTGGTGGTGGCCGGGTTCGCCAAAGGCGGGGCGCGCATCGTGGGCCGAGCGGACATGAAGTGGTCCTCCGTGGCCGACCTCAAGGGCAGGAAGGTGGGCGTGGCCCGGGGCGGCGCGCAGGAGCTGGTGCTCCTGGCCGAGCTGGACAAGCACGGCCTCACCTTCTCCGACAAGGGCGACAAGGACGTGCACCTGGTCTACATGGCCTACGCCGACATCAACCAGGCCCTGCTCTCGAAGAACATCGACGCCATGTGCCAGTCCGAGCCCCAGTCCTCCCAGGCCCTGAGCCAGGGGTTCGGCGCGGAGATCATCAAGCCCTACGACACCCCCCTGGGCGAGCCGGTGCGCACCCTGGTGATCACCGAGAAGATGTACGCCAACAAGGACGTGGCCGAACGCTTCCTCAAATGCTTCGTGGCGGCCACCAGGTTCTTCCTGGACAATCCCGACAAGGCCCAGGCCTACGTGCGCGAGAAGATGTTCAAGGGACAGCTCTCCGCCGAGGACTACAAGCAGGCCCTGGAGAACTCGCCCTTCAGCTACGACGTCACCGTGGACCACGTGCAGACCACCATCGACATGATGGTCAAGTACGGCATCGGCAAGCTGGCCAGCCCGCCCAAGGCCGCCGACTTCGTGAAGCTGGACCTCCTGGCCAAGGCCAGGAAAGACCTGGGCATCCAGTAGGGCTCCGTCCGAATGGGCAAGGAGGACCTCTACGCCCCGGGCCTGGCCGCGCGCCTGGCGCGGGCCCTGGCCGTGCCGGCGGCGCTCCTGGCGCTGTGGCAGCTGGCGGCCGTCTCCGGGCTGGTGAACCCGCACATCCTGCCCTCGCCGTGGCAGGTGCTCCGGCGCTGGGCGGCCTACGCCAGCCCCGCCGCGCCCCTGGCCCAGGGCATGAACCCCCTGGCCTGGGCCTTCTCCGGCGAGCTGCCACACGACGCCCTGGCCACCGCCGTGCGCGTGGCCGTGGGCTTCGCCATCGGGGCCGGGCTGGCCCTGCCCCTGGGGCTGGCCATGGGCTCCTTCGAGCGGGTGTACAACCTGCTCAACCCGCTGCTCCAGGTGCTGCGGCCCATCCCGCCCATCGCCTACATCCCCCTGGCCATCCTCTGGTTCGGCCTGGGCAATCCGCCCGCCTACTTCCTCATCAGCCTGGGGGCCTTCTTCCCCGTGCTCATGAACACCATCGCCGGGGTCCGCCAGGTGGACCGCATCTACATCCGCGCGGGGCGCAACCTGGGGGCCGGGCCTGCCGCCATGTTCACGCGCATCATCCTGCCCGCGGCCACGCCGCTGATCCTCACGGGGCTGCGCGTGGGCGTTGGCGTGGCCTTCATCTGCGTGATCGTGGCGGAAATGATCGCCGTCAACGACGGCCTGGGCTTCCGCATCCTGGAGGCGCGGGAGTTCTTCTGGTCGGACAAGATCATCGCGGGCATGCTCACCATCGGGCTCATGGGACTGGCCATCGACACGGGCATGGACCGCCTCAACGCCCACCTCCTGCGCTGGCACCGGGGGGCCGGCGGCCGATGAGCGCCCTCGACGCGGCAACGGCCCCCGGCGCGCCCCTCGACGTGGTCCTGCGCGGCGTGGGCAAGCGCTTCCCCGGCAGGGACGGCGAGGTGCTGGCCCTCACGGGAATCGACCTGGACGTGCGCCACGGCGAGTTCCTGTGCATCCTGGGGCCCTCGGGCTGCGGCAAGTCCACGCTGCTCAACGCCATCGCGGGCTTCGCCCTGCCCTACGACGGCTCCATCACCGCCAACGGCGTTCCCGTCACCCGTCCCGGGCCGGACCGGGCCATGGTCTTCCAGGAGTACGCCATCTTCCCCTGGATGACCGTTGCCCAGAACGTGGCCTTCGGCCTGAAGATCAAGGGCCTGCCCCGGTCGGAGATCGAGGCCCGCGTGGACGCGCTGCTGCGCAAGTTGCAGCTCCAGGACTTCCGCGACCGCTTCCCCAAGCACCTCTCGGGCGGCATGCGCCAGCGCGTGGCCATCGCCCGCGTGCTGGCCCTGGATTCGCCCATGCTCCTCATGGACGAGCCCTTCGGCGCGCTGGACGCGCTCACCCGGCGCAACCTCCAGGACGAACTCCTGCGCATCTGGATGGAGTGCGGCAAGACGGTGCTCTTCGTCACCCACAGCATCGAGGAGTCGATCCTGCTGGCCAACCGCGTGGTGGTGATGACCTACCGGCCGGGGACCATCAAGCGCGTGGTCCCCGTGGAGCTGCCCTATCCGCGCGATCCGGCCTCGCCGCGCTTCGCGGAACTGGCCCGGGAGCTCTCCGGGCTGGTGATGGAGGAGCAGATGCGCCACGAACAGGCCGAGCGCGCGGCCGGGGACGACGCCCCCTAGCAGCCTTTTGAAAAATCCTCGCTGGCTGCGTTGCAGGGAAAAAGCCAAACCCTCACGTATGAGAAATACGCTTCGGGCTTGGCTTTTTCCCTGCGCCTTGCCAGCGAGTTTTTTGAACAGGCTGCAAGAATCGATTTATTCAACGGGCTGCTAGCCGGATGAACGCGTCAAGGGCCGCCACGGACGTGCGGCCTCTCCGCCGAGACGAGCGCGGCCGCCCGATACCGCCCTGGCGCCGCGCCTCCTGACGCCGCCATACGATCGAAGGCCCCTAAAAACGAACCGCCCCGCGCGAGCGGGGCGGACCGGTTGAGCATTTTTCCAGCCTGTGGCGAGGGGAGCCGTCCCACAAGCGTGGGGCGGCTCTGCCCGCTAGAACTTCTCGAAGTCTCTCGACTCTGCCTCGTCGGCCTCGTTCAGGGCCAGCACCACGCCGCCGCTCTGTCTGGCCGGGGCCCGCGTCGGCGCGGCGGTAGCCTGCGGGGCCTTGCGCCCCTGGACCATCCTGCGGGCCGGGGCCTGCCGGCCGCCGCCCTCCACCTGGAAGAAGCCGATCACGCTCTGGAGCTGTTCGGCCTGGGAGGAAAGCTCCTCGGCGGTGGACGCCAGCTCCTCGGAGGCAGAGGCGTTCTGCTGCACCACCTGGTCCAGTTGCTGGAGGGCCTTGTTCACCTGGAGCGCCCCGGAGTTCTGTTCGGTGCTGGAGGCGCTGATCTCCTGCACCAGTTCGGCGGTCTTCTGGATGTCGGGCACCAGGCGGTTCAGCAGTTCGCCCGTGCTCTCGGTGACGGCCGTGGAACTGGCCGAAAGGGTGTTGATCTCGGCGGCGGCCTGCTGGCTGCGCTCGGCGAGCTTGCGCACCTCGGCGGCCACCACGGCGAAGCCCTTGCCGTGCTCGCCAGCCCGGGCGGCCTCGATGGCCGCGTTGAGGGCCAGCAGGTCGGTCTGTCGGGCGATCTCCTCGATGATGGAGATCTTCCGGGCGATCTCCTTCATTGCGGCCACGGTCTGCACCATGGCCGCGCCGGACTCGCGGGCGTCGCCCGCCGCCTTCACGGCGATGGATTCGGTCTGGCGGGCGTTGTCGGCGTTCTGGCTGATGGAGGAGGACATCTGCTCCATGGAGGCCGAGGATTCCTCCAGGGCGGCCGCCTGCTCGGTGGTGGCCTGGGAGAGGCTCTGGGCCGAGGCCGA
>NZ_JBZVFJ010000126.1:0-11135 GCF_058402725.1 Fundidesulfovibrio sp.
TAGCCGGTGAAGCCCGCGAAGCAATTGCGGGGTCTGGGGGGATCATCCCCCCAGCGGGTGCAGGGCAGCGCCCTGCCGGGGTCCGGGGCGGAGCCCCGCTCTTACCGGGGCTTCACGGCGTAGAAGAGCGTGCCCATGGTGACGGGCGAGCTTTTGTAGCCGCTTTCGCCTTTCACGGCCGCCTCAACGAATCCGGTCTTTTCCAGCATGGCCAGGAACGCCGTTCCCGGTATGGCTCCGCCTTGTCACCGGAACCAGGAGGCCACGGCGTCGGCCTCTGTCTGCGGCGGCAGGCCGGTGAGGGCCTGGTCTGCGACGAGCAGGCGACCGCCGGGGCGCAGGACGCGCAGTGCTTCCCGCAGGGCGCGCTCCTTGTCCACCACGAGGTTGTAGACGCCGCTGGAGCGCAGTTCGTCGAAGCTTTCGTCGGCAAAGGGCAGGGCTTCGGCCGTGCCGCGCGCGAAGGCGGCGTTGGCCGTGCCCGAGGCCAGGGCGTTTTCGCGCGCCTTGGCGGCCATGCCGGGCGAGAACTCGACGCCCGCAGCGAAGCCCCCGGGGCCTGCCAGGCGCGCGGCGATGAGGGTGTCCACGCCACAGCCGCAGCCCACGTCCAGCACGCGGCTGCCCGGGGCAGGGAGGCCCATGGAGAAGTGGTTGCCCACGCCGCAGAAGCAGTCGCGCACGGAGCGCGGCAGGTGGCCGTACCAGGCTGCGTGGTATCCCAGGCCCTGCAGCCCCTCCTCGCCGGTGGGGTAGCGGAACTCCCCGTGCGCCTTCGTGGCCACCCGGGAGTATTTCTCCAGGATGGACGAACGAATGCGCTGCGCGTTGTCATGGCTGATGTTCATAGATGAAACCTATCACGACATAGCCGTGCCATCAACTGGCACGATAACACCTCCGGTTGACGGAACGCGCTCGTTTTGCGAAAATGTCGATCAACTTCGTCCGGTAGGAGCACCACCATGAGCATCGATTCCGCCAAGCAATACATGGAGCGCATGCGCCAGGACCCGGACTTCCGCCGCCGCGTCAACGAATGCGAGGATGCTGCAGCCAACTGGGCTTTCCTGCGCGAGGAAGGCTTCGACTTCTCCGTTGACGAGTTCAAGCTGGCCCAGAAAGAGGTCTACGAGAAGCACGGCACCGACCAGCTCCCCGTCGTTGACTGAACGACGGGCGCCCGACCTGTTTGACCGGCGCTTTCTTTTTCCCTATTTCCGCACGACGACCACTCGGGACATAAGGAAGCACCATGAGCGACACTCCGGAACGGCATCTCGATTTCATCCGCACCATCGTCGACGAGGACCTCAAGAGCGGCAAGCACGCCAGCGTAGCCACCCGCTTCCCTCCCGAGCCCAACGGGTATCTGCACATCGGCCACGCCAAGTCCATCTGCCTGAACTTCGGCATCGCCCGTGAGTTCGGCGGAACCTGCAACCTGCGCTTCGACGACACCAACCCCTCCAAGGAGGAGCAGGAGTACGTCGACGCCATCCAGGCCGACGTGCAGTGGCTGGGCTTCTCCTGGGACGACAGGCTCTATTTCGCCTCCGACTACTTCGAGAAGCTCTACGAATTCGCGGAACTGCTCATCAAGAAGGGCCTGGCCTACGTGGACGACCAGACCGCCGAGCAGATCCGCGAGAACCGGGGAACCCTCACCCAGCCCGGCCTGGACAGCCCCTGGCGCAACCGCCACGTGGACGAAAACCTCGACCTCTTCCGGCGCATGCGCGCGGGCGAGTTTCCCGACGGCTCCCGGGTGCTGCGCGCCAAGATCGACATGGCCTCGCCCAACGTGGTCATGCGCGACCCCACGCTCTACCGCATCCGCCACGCCCACCATCACCGTACTGGGGACGCCTGGTGCATCTACCCCATGTACGACTTCACCCACTGCCTCTCCGACGCCCTGGAGCACATCACCCATTCCATCTGCACGCTGGAGTTCGAGAACAACCGCGAACTCTACGACTGGGTGATCGACAACCTCCCCGTGCCCTCGCGCCCCAGGCAGTACGAATTCGCCCGGCTCAACCTGGCCTATGTTGTGGTCAGCAAGCGCCGCCTGATCCAGCTGGTCACCGAGGGCCACGTCTCCGGCTGGGACGACCCGCGCATGCCCACCCTGCAGGGCCTGCGCCGCCGGGGCTACACCCCCGAGGCCATCCGGCTCTTCGCCCAGCGCATCGGCGTGGCCCGCGCCGCCAACACCGTGGAATACGAGATGCTGGAGGCCTGCCTGCGCGAGGACTTGAACGACCGCGCCCCCCGCGCCATGGCCGTGCTCAACCCCGTGAAGCTGGTGGTGGAGAACTACCCCGAGGGCCAGGAAGAGGTCTTCACCTGCCCCAACCACCCTGAAAAGACCGAACTGGGCGAGCGCGCCGTGCCCTTCTGCCGCGAGCTCTACATCGACCGCGACGACTTCCGGCTGGAGCCCCCCAAGGGCTACCACCGCCTTTCGCCGGGCAAGGAAGTGCGCCTGCGCCACGCCTACTACGTCACCTGCACCTCGGTGGAGACCGACCCGGCCACGGGCGAGATCACGGAGATCCGCTGCGCGTACGACCCGGCCACCAAGGGCGGCTGGTCCCAGGACGGGCGCAAGGTGAAGGGAACCATCCACTGGGTGAGCGCGCGCCACGCCGCCTGGGCCGAGGTGCGCCTCTACGACCGCCTCTTCACCAAGCCCGACCCCATGGACGTGGAAGAGGGCAAGGACTTCCTGGACAACGTGAACAAGGAATCGCTCCAGGCGCTGACCGCCGTGCCCGTGGAGCCCGCCCTGGCCGCCATGAAGCCCGAACAGTTCGTGCAGTTCGAGCGCGTGGGCTACTTTGTGGCCGACAGAAGAGATCACGGGCCGGACCGGCTGGTGTTCAACAGGAGCGTGGGCTTGCGCGATTCCTGGGCCAGGCAGGAGAAGAAGGCGGGGTAGGCCTCCATGCCCTGGGACCTGGACGACCTCGCCCGCTACGAGCGCTGGCTCGCTTCGCCCCGGGGGGCCTACGCCCTGGCCCAGGAGTTCCGTCTTCTGGAGAGCCTGATCTCCGCGTGGCCGCGCCGGGGCCGCACGCTGCTGGAGATCGGCTGCGGGCCGGGCGTGTTCCTGGAGTTCTTCCACCACGCGGGCTACGACGTCACTGGCCTGGACAAGTCCCCGGTGATGGCCCACGCCGCGCGCACGCGCCTGGGCCATCGCGCCGAAGTGAACCTTGGCGACTGCACGGCCCTGCCCTACGAGGACAACCAGTTCGACGTGGCGGCCCTGCTCACGGTGCTGGAGTTCGTGCCCGACCCCGAGGCCGCCCTGCGCGAGGCCGTGCGCGTGGCCCGCTCGGCCGTGATCGTGGGCTACCTGAACCGCTGGAGCTTCTACCGGCTCTGCGCGGGCAAAGGCTCCATCGTGCGCCGGGGCGAGTGGTTCTCGCCCTGGGGCATGCACGTCCTGGCCCGCAAGGTGACCGGTCACGCCCCGGCGGCGCACGCCTCGGTGCTCCCCGGGCCTCCGTGGACCTGGAAGCCCGGCTTCCCCCTCTGGGGCCTGGGCCGCATGGCCCTGCCCCTGCCCGTAGGCGCCTACTGCGGCATGGCCCTGGACCTCACGCTCGACGCCCCCCTCACGGGACTGCCCACCCGGGCCTTTGCCCAGCCCTCCTGACGCCACGCCAGAGCTTTTGACAACGCAAACGCTTGAGAGTAACAGTCCTTTTTTTCAAGGGCGTCCGCCCCAAGGTTCACACATGGACAAAATTCAGAAAATCAAAGGCTTCGCGGACCTGCTGCCCGCCGACGCCCAGGTGTTCGACCGCCTGGAAGAAGCAGCGCGCCGCGTCTTCGGCAGCTACGGCTACCGCCAGTCCCGCCTGCCTATCCTGGAGCGCACGGAGCTCTTCTCGCGCTCCATCGGCGAGGAGACGGACGTGGTTCAGAAGGAGATGTACACCTTCCCGGACCGCAAGGGACGCTCCCTGACCATGCGCCCCGAGGCCACGGCGGGCATGGTGCGCGCCTACCTGGAGAACGGCCTGCATGCCCAGGAGGAGCTGACCAAGCTCTACACCTACGGCCCCATGTTCCGCTACGAGCGCCCCCAGAAGGGCCGCATGCGCCAGTTCCACCAGTTGGACGTGGAGGCCTTCGGATCGCCCTCGCCCCTGCTGGACGCCGAGATGCTCTTCATGCTGGCGGACTTCCTGGGCGAGATCGGCATTACGGGCCTCTCCTTCGAGCTGAACTCCCTGGGCTGCCCCGACTGCCGTCCCGGCTACAACGCGGCCCTCAACGAGTATTTCCGGGGCTTCGACGCGGGCCAGCTCTGCGAGGACTGCATGCGCCGCAAGCTCACCAACCCCTTGCGCGTGCTGGACTGCAAGGTCCCCGGCTGCAAGGAGCTCACGCGCACCGCCCCCTCCATCGCGGACCACCAGTGCCCAGCCTGCAAGGCCCACTTCGACGCCGTGCTGGAAGTGGTCGACGCCGGGGGTCTGCCCTACACGCTCAACCCCCGCCTCGTGCGCGGGCTCGACTACTACGTGCGCACCACCTTCGAGGTCACCTCGGACATGATCGGCGCGCAGTCGGCCGTGGCTGGCGGCGGCCGCTACGACGGCCTGGTGCGCAACCTCGGCGGCCCGGACCTCCCCGGAGTCGGCTTCGCCTGCGGCATGGAGCGTCTGGCGCTGCTCATGGGCGCGCAGGAGGCCCCCGCGCCGGACTTCCACCTGGTGGCCATGGGCGCAGTCGCCGTGGCCCAGGGCGTGCTCCTGTCCAGGGAGCTTCGCCGCGCGGGGTTATCGGGCGAATCGGCGCTGGCCGAGCGCTCCATGAAGTCCCAGATGCGCCAGGCGGCCAGAAGCCGCGCCCGTTTCTGCCTGATCCTGGGCGAGGCCGAAGCCGCCTCGGGCCAGGTGCAGGTGAAAGACATGCAGTCCGGCGAACAGCGCACCGTGGCGCGCGAGAGCGTCGCCCAGGCCCTTCGCCCCTAACTACGATCCCCTTTCGGAGCCCCAGCCCCATGGACCAGACACTTCTCGACGACGAATCCCCCCGCGCCACCGATCCCCTGGGAGACTGGCGGCGTAGCCACTCCTGCTGCCAGCTCACCGGCGCCGACGACGGGGCCGAGGTGTGCCTCATGGGCTGGGTGCAGTTCCGCCGCGACCACGGCGGTTTGATCTTCGTGGACCTGCGCGACCGCGCGGGACTCACCCAGGTGGTCTTCAGCCCCGACCACGCCCCCGAGGCCCACTCCCGCGCCCACGTGGTGCGCTCCGAGTACGTGCTGGCCGTGAAGGGCCGCGTGCGGCGCCGCCCTGAAGGCATGACCAACCCCAACATGGTCACGGGCGAGATCGAGGTGGTGGTCTCGGACTGGAAACTCCTGAACACCTCCCAGACCCCGCCCTTCGCCATCGAGGACCGCGTGGACGCGGGCGAGGCCCTGCGCCTGAAGTACCGCTACCTGGACCTGCGACGCCCCAAGCTGGCCCAGAACTTCATCCTGCGCTCCAGGGCGGCCCAGAGCGTGCGCCGCTACCTGGACACCCTGGGCTTCCTGGAGATCGAGACGCCCATGCTCACGCTCTCCACGCCCGAGGGCGCGCGCGACTTCCTGGTGCCCAGCCGCGTGAACCAGGGCCGCTTCTTCGCCCTGCCCCAGTCTCCCCAGCTCTTCAAGCAGCTGCTCATGGTGGCTGGCATGGAGCGCTACTACCAGATCGTCAAATGCTTCCGCGACGAGGACCTGCGCGCCGACCGCCAGCCCGAGTTCACGCAGATCGACATCGAGATGAGCTTCGTGGACGAGGCCCAGGTGATGGACATGGCCGAAGGCATGGTGCGCGCCCTCTTCCGCGAATGCCTGGACCGCGAACTGCCCGATCCCTTCCCGCGCATGCCCTACGCCGAGGCGATCCGCGACTACGGCCTGGACAAGCCCGACCTGCGCTTCGGCCTCAAGCTCTCCGACGTGTCCGACATCGTGCGCGGCTGCGAGCTGCGCGTGTTCGCCAAGGCCGAGCTGGTCAAAGGCCTGCGCGTGCCCGGCGGCGAATCCATGACCCGCAAGGAAATCGACGAGCTCACCGAGTTCGTGAAGATTTACGGCGCGCAGGGCCTGGCCTGGATCAAGATCCGCGAGAACGAGTGGCAGTCTCCCATCGCCAAGTTCTTCTCCGAGGACGAGAAGAAGGCCCTGGCCCAGCGCCTGGGACTCGAAGTGGGCGACATCGTCTTCTTCCAGGCGGGCGGGGCCGACATGGTGAACACCGCCCTGGGCTGGCTGCGCGTCGAACTGGGCGAACGCCTTGGCCTCATCGACGAGAGCGTCTTCAGCCCCCTCTGGGTCACGGACTTCCCCCTGCTGGAGCACGACCCCGAGGAGAAGCGCTACGTGGCCAAGCACCACCCCTTCACCTCGCCCCAGGACGGCCACCTGGAGCTGCTCAAGACCGACCCCGCCAACGCCCTGGCCCGCGCCTACGACCTGGTGCTCAACGGCAACGAGATCGGCGGCGGCTCCATCCGCAGCCACACCCTCGACCGGCAGACCGCCATGCTCGAGGCCCTTGGCATCGGCGCCGAGGAGGCCGAGGAGAAATTCGGCTTCCTCTTGAACGCCCTGCGCTACGGCGCGCCCCCGCACGGCGGCATCGCCTTCGGCCTGGACCGTCTCGTGATGCTCATGTCCGGGGCCAAATCCATCCGCGACGTCATCGCCTTCCCCAAAACCCAGAAGGCAACCTGCCTCATGACCGAGGCCCCCGGCGTCGTTGCGGCGAAGCAGTTGCGCGAACTGGGCGTGAAGCTGCGCGAGTCGGCCAAGGAAACCAAGGAAGACTAGGCCCATGCCGCGCGAAATCCTCAAATATCCCCACCCCGTCCTCGCCCAGCGCGCGAAGGAAATCACCGAGATCACCCCCGAGCTGCGCAAACTGGCCGAGGAGATGGCCGAGGCCATGTACGCCAAGCGCGGCATAGGCCTGGCCGCGCCCCAGGTGGGCGAGTGCTGCCGCCTCATCGCCGTGGACGTTTCCGGCCCCGACGAGCGCACCGACCTGAAATTCTTCGTAAACCCCGTGATCGTCTCCAAGGAGGGCCAGGTCACCGACGAGGAGGGCTGCCTCTCCGTGGTGAACTTCCGGGCCAAGGTCACCCGCGCCGAGAAGGTGAAGGTGAAAGCCAAGGACCTGGACGGCAACGACGTGGAGGTCGACGCCGACGGCATCCTGGCCGTCTGCCTGCAACACGAGATCGACCACCTGGACGGCGTTCTCTTCATCGACCACATCAGCCGCCTGAAACGCGCGCTCTACGACGGGAAGATCAAGAAGTGGCAGAAGAGCGGCAAGCAGGCCTGAGCGCCGTCTTCATGGGAACCCCGGGCTTCGCGGCCGAGGTGCTCCGGGCCGTGCTCGATTCCGGTGCGGCCCGCGTCAAGGCCGTGTACACCCAGCCCGACCGCCCCTGCGGGCGCGGCCACAAGTGCCTTCCTTCGCCCGTTAAGCAGCTCGCGCTGGAGCGCGGCCTGCCCGTCATGCAGCCGCTCAACTTCAAGGAACAGGCCGCCGTGGACGAACTGGCCTGCTTCGCGCCGGACGTGCTCCTGGTGGCCGCCTACGGGCTTATTCTGCCCCAGAGCGTGCTGGACATCCCGAGCCACGGCCCCTGGAACGTGCACGCTTCGCTCTTGCCCCGACACCGGGGGGCCGCGCCCATCCAGCGCTCCATCCTGGCGGGCGACACCGAAACGGGCATCACCATCATGCGCATGGAGCGCGGGCTCGACACCGGCCCCATGCTCCTCAAGCGCGCCACGCCCATCACTCTTGAGGACACCGGCGGCGCCCTGCACGACCGCCTGGCCAGCATGGGCGCGGAACTCGCCGTTGAAGCCCTGAAACTGCTGGAATGCGGCCCCGTCGCGCCCGAGCCCCAGGACGACTCCCTGGCCACCCACGCCGCCAAGCTCACCAAGGACGACACGCTCATCCGCTGGGACCGCCCCGTGCGCGAAGTGCACGACCGCATCCGGGCCATGTCCCCCAAGCCAGGCGCCTACTTCCACATCGACATTCCCGGCGAAAATCGCTGTATTCGCCTCCAGGCGCATCCTGGGGCCTTCGAGCAGGGCAACACCCGGGGAAACCCTCCAGGACGCATCCTGGGGCTTTCCAGCGAGGGGCTTTCCATTGCTTGCCTCGATGGCGTCTATCACATTTCTCAATTGACTCCCGCCGGCAAGAAGCGCATGGACGCCGCCGCCTTTGCCTGCGGCTACCTGAACCGCATCGACCCGACGCTGCCCCTGAGCTGCCCACCGCCCGACGACCTGCTTTCCTGACCCCGGCAGGTCCGCTGAGCGGCCGCCTTGATTCATTCGGCAAAGAGGTTATGCTTTCCCCAATGGAAATCGTCGAATCGTCCCGCAAACGCCTGTTCATCGGGCTCATCGCCGCCACGTCCCTGGCCGTCACCACGGTGCTGGCCCTTTTGTGGATCGTGCCCACCATCGGGCTGGACACCATTCACCCCTGGGCCAGCGCGGTCTGGGGTTGCGTGGTGGCCCTGGCCATCGTGCTAGTCGGATGGGCGAGCCTCGGGCTGGCCCTCTCCGTGGCCGCAGGGCGCACGCTGCCCCTCACCAAACGCCTGCGCGGCGTGACCATCAAGCTCTTCCTGCCCCTGATGATCATCCTGGCGCGGCTCTTCGGCATCTCCAAGGAGCGCGTGCGAAACTCCTTCATCAAGGTGAACAACGAACTGGTTCTGGGCGAGGGCAAGCACTACAAGCCCCACGAGATCCTGCTGCTCCTGCCCCATTGCCTGCAGTCGAGCACCTGCGGCGTTCGCCTCACCTACGACATCTTCAACTGCAAACGCTGCGGCCTTTGCCCCGTGGCGGGTCTTTTGGCCCTTACGGAGGCCTACGGAGTGCACATGGCCATCGCCACCGGCGGCACCATCGCCCGGCGCATCGTGGTGCAGAAACGGCCCAGGCTCATCCTTGCCGTGGCCTGCGAGCGCGACCTGGCCAGCGGCATCCAGGACACCTATCCCCTGCCAGTCTTCGGCGTGCTCAACGAGCGGCCCAAGGGACCCTGCCTGGACACCGTGGTGCCCCTGGAGCGCCTGGAGAAGGCCCTGCGCCACTTTCTCCAGGTCGAGCGCAATCCCGTTGTGGTCCTGCCCCGGCTGACGCCCACCCTGGACGTCTCCAAGTGAGCGCGCAGGATTCAGGCCGCAACGGCTCTGGCAAAGGCCCCCACGGCAGGAAAGGCCCCGGCGGCTCTGGTTCCGGAAGGAAGGACAGCGGAGGCCGCGACCCACGAGGCAATGCGGTCGGACCTGGCCTTCCCGGCAGCCGGACGGAACGCGCATCCGACGGCGGCCGCCCAGCCGCGGCACGCTCGCTTCCCCCTGCGCGCGCGGCCGCCCTGACGGCGCTGGACGAAACCCTGCCTCTGGACCAGCGCGCCGCCCTGGACGTGCAGGCGGCCCTGGACCGCGCCCTGCGCCCCCTGGAGGACCCGCGCGACCGGGGGCTGGCTACTGAGCTGGTCTACGGCTGGCTGCGCCTCAAGGGCCGCATGGACCATCTGGTGCGCCGACAGCTTTCGCGGCCCGAGGGCACGCCGCCCATGGCCTTGCGATTGCTTTCGCTGGGGGCCTACGAACTGGTTCACCTGGACCAGGTGCCGCCCCACGCCACCCTCTCCTGGACGGTTGACGCCGTGCGCGCCCGTTGCGGAGAAGGCCCCGCCAAGCTTGCCAATGCCGTGTTGCGCCGCATCCAGGCCCTCGGGCGCGACGCCTCCAACCCGGAATTCTACCGCCAGGGCGCGCAGGGCCGCCTGGACTTCCTGAGCGTCTGGCACGCCCTGCCCGCCTGGATCGTCAAAATCTGGCTGGAACAGTACCCGGACACGGCCCAGCACCTCCTGGAGGCCCAGGCGGCCCCGCCGCTGGCCGGTTTCCGGCTGAACCGGGCCAGGCCGGACGCCCGGGCGCTCTTCAACGAACTTTCCCGCTTTGCCCCTGCGCGCGCTGCCTTCCCCTGGATCGCCTTCGAGCCCCAGTCCGTGCCTTCCAGCCTGGAAGTCGCCTGCCGCAACGGCCTGGCCTCCCGCCAGTCCTTCGCCGCCGGGGACATGCTCCAGAGACTCGGGTTCGAACGCTGGCCAGGCCCGGTCTGGGACGCCTGCGCCGGGCGCGGCGGCAAGTCCCTGGCCCTTGCTGAGAACGGCGTGCGCCCTCTCTGGGCCTCGGACGTGAGCGCGCCGCGCCTGCGCGGACTGCGCCACGACGCAGCGCGTCTCGGCCTGGAGTGCCCTGTCCTCTTTTTCGCGGATGCGTCACGGCCGCCCTTGAAGACCTCACCGGCCGCCATCCTGGTGGACGCCCCCTGCACGGGTCTTGGCGTGCTTTCCCGCAGACCAGACGCCAAGTGGAAGCGCACTTTTGCGGACATCGGCCGCATGGCCGCCCTGCAGCGTCGCATTGTCGGCAACGCCGCGCGGCTGCTCAAGCCCGGCGGTCTCCTCGCCTACGTCACCTGCACCCTGACCCTTCAGGAAAACGAACAGCAGGCCGCCCACCTCGAATCCCTGGGATTCAGGCGGCGCGACAAGTCCGGCACGGCCTTCGACGCCGGTTTGCGCGAGTTTTTCTGGGGCGGGGTGTGGGAGAAATCGTAATACGAATCGGCCTTCAAACAGATATCTGATCCGTCAGCTCATCGTCCTCGGAGAGCTTTGAGATCCATGAGGCGCTCTTCGGTCATGCGCGCCTCCTGCCGGTTGCGCTCCAGGTTGGCCACTCCCGGGTCCGAGACGCCCCATGACGCGAGCTTTCCCTCGGCCTCGCGCCACTTCATCCAGGCCTCCTGGGCGGCGCGCACGGTTTGGGCGAAATCCTTGTCCTCGTTGTCGAGCAGTTCGCCGTACACCGCCCCCAAATCGCGCTCGGCGGCCCGCAGGCGCAGTCTGGCGCACTCGGTCATCTCGGGCACGCTCGTGGCCTTGTCGCAGTCCTGGGCGAACGTGGGGCCAGGGACGAGGGCATACAGGGCCAGCCAGGCCAGAAGCGTCAGAAGCGCGCGCAAAGGGCTAATCGCTTCCGGCGTC
>NZ_JBZVFJ010000127.1:0-10906 GCF_058402725.1 Fundidesulfovibrio sp.
CCACCCGTGGCTGCTCTCCATGCCGGAGAGCCTTGTGTCCCGGCACGGTGTTCACGGCGTCAAGCTGTTTGAAGCAACGCACAATCTCTACATCCAGCTCTTCGCCGGGGGAGGGCTGGTCCTGCTGGTCCTCTGGTGCATGCTCTGGTGGCGCACGGTGCGGACATGCCTCTGGTCCGCATGGACCGGGCGATCCCCCGTTTCGGCGGCCTGCGCTCTTTCGGCGTGCGCGTTCGCCCTGTTCGGCTTGTTTCAGGAGATGGTCTACATCCCTGTCGTCTGGCTGGTCTTTTTTCTTTGCATCGCCAGGGCGGCCTTCATCGAGAACAACACTCAGGATGCGCCGGCCATGCCGCGCGCATGGAACTGGGCGTTGGCGGCCCTGATGGTCGCTGTGGCCGGCATGGCCTGGAGGGTGGCGGAGGTCGCCGTCGGGAGGGCGGATTCGCTGGCTGTCTCCATCAGGCGGGAAGCCCCGGTGATCGGGGGACTTTTCGCTCCGGAGGTGGTTGGCGGGGAAGTTGCGCGGTGGAGCCCGGGAGTGTGCCAGATCGCTCTGCACGGAGGGGGACCCTGGCGCATTGGGCTGCATCCGGCCGGTGGACCCGGTGTGGGGGCGGGCTGGACGCCCACCGTACGCGTGGCGGGCGGTCGGGTCGAACCGCGTGTTGCCGTTGAAGGGAACCGGGTGGAGTGGACCGTGTCCCGCAGCGACGAGGGCAAGGTCGTGGTCCTGGTCTCCTCACCCGGCAGGTTTCTCCCGTTCGCCCTGTCCAGGCTGGAGCATCGCCCCTTGGGCTTCACCGTGACGGCAACGGGTCTCCCAAACGATCTGCCCGTCGTGGAAGGAGGGCCATGAGTCCTGGAGGCGCGGGGAGGGCGGGGCCTGGACCGGCGCACCGTGTCGGGCTCACGGGGTCCGGTTCACCGGATTCGGCTCACAGGGGCGGCGCGGCCCGGCGCGCGGCCAGCACCAGGCGCTTGGACTCCTCCAGGAGCCTGGCCCAGTTGGCCGAGCTGTGCACGTTCACCTCGCGGTTGTCGTGGGTGCGCACGGAATAGAGCGTCCTGGGCACGTGGAGGAAGCGCGCCCCGGCCAGGGCGAAGCGCAGGTAGAGGTCGTGGTCGTTGGCCAGGTAGGTCTCGTCGTACCAGCCGCAGCGCTCGTGCAGGGAGCGGCGGTAGAGCTTGGAGACCCCGCAGAGGTACCAGTCGCGGAAGCAGCGCTCGAAGCTGTAGTCGGGCACCTTGAACTCGCGCAGGATGCGCATGGCGTCGTCGAAGACGAACATGTCGGAATAGACGAAATCCGCCTCTCCTGCGTCCAGGGGCTGGGCCAGGGAGCTCACCATCTGGGGGTGCAGGAGGTCGTCGGAGGCCACATAGGTGCAGTAGTCGCCCTCTGCGGCGCGGAAGCCCCGGTTGTAGGTGGGCGTGGAGCCCCGGTTCGTCTCGTTGCGCAGCACCTTCAGGGTGCGCCCTTCCCGGCGGTAGCGCGGATGCGCGGTGCGCTCGATCACGTCGGCGGCCTCGTCGTAACGGGAGGCGAAGGAGGTCGTCGCCTCCGCCACGTCGTCGGCGAAGCGTTCGATCACCTGGCGGGTCTCGTCGGTGGAGCAGTCGTCGACCACCACCAGCTCGATGTTGGGCCAGTCCTGGAACCAGATGGAATCCAGGCACGCGCCCAGGTAGCGGGCCTGATTGTACGTGGGTACGACGACGGAGACGAGGGGGCGGGACACGGACTTCTCCACGGTTGACGTTGGGGCGAAGCGTTGCGCGGCAAGGCCCGGCGCACGGTGGGTACCGCAATCGCCGGGAGGCATCAACACAAGGCGGCGGGACTCCGCGCGGGACCGGCGGGAGACCCGGGACGGGAAGGCGCGGCGGCCTCCCCGCTCCGGGACTGATCGGGCGCTACTTGCAGAACTTTATGGAGTCCATGACCTGGCGCAGCGTGGGCTGGGCGGCCTGGAACTCCTCGTTGGAACTGTAGGCCATCAGGTTGATGTAGAAGTTCTGGCCGTCGTAGCACTGCCAGATGATGCGTTGGATTCCGTTGGTCTGGGGCGCTTCAACCACTTCCCATCCGATCACGCCGCACTTCTTCTTGGGGTCGCCGTCGTCGCGGCGCTTGGCCTCCAGGAGTTTCTTGATCTTGATGTCCTCCTTGGCGGACTTCAGGCTCGCGTCCACGGAGGCCTTGGCCGGGAAACTGGGCTGCATCTGGGTCATGTGCAGGGTGAAGCCCATGGTGGAGCCGGGCTTCTGAAAGCTTACCGAGTCCGATTCCGGTTCGCCGGAAACCTTCTCCCATCCGGCCGGGATGGTGAACTCCAGGTTTCGCGCCGTGTTCTTGAAGGTTGTGGCCTGGGCCAGGGGCTTGGAGACGCCTCCGGCGAAGCCCTTGCCGCCCTGTCCCTGCGCGGGGGCGGGGGCCTTGTCCTTCTTGGTCACGGCGTCCAGGCCCTGCTGGAGAACGCCGAACTGGGCCAGGGCCGGGAGGGCGAAGGCGAGCGACAGGATGCAGGCGCAGAAGGCGACGGAGAGGCGAAAACGTTTGTTCATGGCTTCCTCGCGGTGAAGGGTGCTGGACGTGACGATGTGCCGCGCCGGGGCGTCCGCCGGGCGGCGGGATGTCCCATGCTGAACCCATTACGACATGTCGTGCCGGTGTTCAAGCCCCTGTGAGTCGGTCCGACCGGGAGGAGGCCATGGCCTCGTGCAGGCGCAGGGCCTGGAGGCAGAAAGCTTCCAGGCGGGCCTCGGCCAATTGCGGAAAGGGGTTGCCGTCGGTCTCCAGGCAGAGCAGCGGCAGCTTGCCGCGCGCGTGGGCAGGGAGGCGGCGCACGCGTTCGGGGTGCAGCCGGGCCAGGGCGTCGGTGTCGTAGCGTCTTGCCAGGGCGGCCTCGGCCAGCCGGGTGGGCATGCAGCCGAAGGGGCCGATGGCGATCACGCCGCAAAAGGGGTTCAGGATCTCCTGGAAGGCTCCGCCCACCGTAAGCACCGCCTCTCCCGTGAGCAGGGGCGACACGTAGGGCGCGGCGGCGCGCACCAGGGACTCCACGGAGGATTCGTGGAGGCCCGTGAGCCCCGAGGGTTCCAGCGCCGCGCGCACCTGCCTCCAGGCCAGGCGCTTGAACCACTGGCGCACCCGGCCACCGAAACCGGAGGGTCGGGTGATGCCCTGGTTCTGGAGCCAGTCCGTGTAAAAGACCCACTCGCTCACCGGGGCCGTGTGCACGGCGATGCCCTCTGCCGCGAGGCGCTCCAGGAGTCCCTGCCGGGAGATGGGGTCGTGGCGCACGAAGATCTCCCCGGCCAGCAGGACAAGGGGAACGTGGCGGACGGGCGTCCGCAGCGGCAGGCGCGCCAGGGCCAGGGCCTCGCTGCGCATGGCGGCCAGGGCCTCCCGCCAGGAGCGGGTCATGGCCTCTGCAATGCGCCTGCGGGAGCCCTCCCAGGCGGCCAGGGCCTCGGCCGGGTCGCACGCGGCGGCCAGGAGCAGGGAGCGAGCCTCTTCGAGGAAATCCCCGGCCGCGACGCCGCGCCAGATGGCCAGGGTCACGGCCGCGCCCAGCCCCTGGTAGCCGTTGTCGGCAGTGGCCGAGAGCACGGCGGCGTCGGGGATGGCGTTGCGGGCGATGAGTCTGCGCGTGAAGCGCTCGTACTGCCCGAACCGGCAGGGTCCCTGCGCGCCGGGCATGAAATAGACCGTCACCTCGTCCCGGGGCCGCGCCTCCAGGTGGTCCAGGAGCGTGCCTACGGTGAGCTGCAGGGGCAGGCATTCCTTGCAGCTGGTGTTGCCGCGGCCCAGCTTGAGGGCCTCGTCGTCGGCGGGCGGCAGGGCCTGGGCGCGTATGCCCCGGCCGCGCAGGGCCTGGGCGCTGAGCGTGGAGGCAACGGGGTTCATGCTGGGCAGGGCCAGGGTCACGCGGGGGTGGCGCAGGGGGAGCCACTCGCCGGAGGAGGCGCGCACGCCGGGCTCCCGGCCGCGCTGTTCCACCCTGGCGGGGACGGACGTCGTGGCTGCCCGGGGCCGCGAGGCGCGCGGGGCGCGCTGGTGGCTGCGCGCGATGTCCAGGAAGGCTTCCAGACGCGTCTCGATGCCCGCGTCGGCGGTGTGGCTGTCCACCTCCAGGACCAGGGAGGGCTGCGGCCCCATCTCGTCGCGGAAATAGCCCAGCAGGAAGGAGTCCGGCCCGCAGGAGAAGTTGGTGACAAAGGCCCCGAAGAGCCGGGAATGCGCACGGGCGGCCCGCGCGGCGGCCAGGATGGTTCGGCCCTGGCCCAAGTACATGGTGAAGTCGTCCCGGGCGTGAGGGTCCAGGGGGAGCATGTCGCAGGGGATCACCAGCGCCCCGCGCGTGGCCAGCTTTTCGGGGACGGCCTTGTTGGCCTCGGGTGCGAAGGCGTTGTAGGCGCGCCCGAAGAGGACCACGCCCGTGAGGTCGGGCTGGGCGTTCAGCCGTGCCATGGCCTCCCGGCCCAGGGCGTCCAGGTCGGCGCGGCAGGCGGCCTGGGCCTCGAGGCCTGCCCGGAAGGCCCTGCGCGCGGCGCGCGCGTCAGCGCCAAGGGCGCGGCCCAGTTCCGCGAAGGGCCGCTCGCAGCGTTCAAGTCCCTGGCGGAAATCCAGCGTTGGCGTGTGCAGTCGTCCGGCGTAGGCCTCCAGTTCGGGAAAGGCCCCCCGCAGGTAGAAGGGCTCGCCCTGGAGCAGCACGCAGGTGCAGGAGTCCGCCTGGCCTCCGGCTGCGGGCACGGAGCGCACGTGGGGCAGGAAGAGGTGGTCGGGCCGCTGGGCCAGGAGGTCGGCCAGGAAGCCGTGGGCCAGCTCCGCCGGGTGGCACAGGGCCGCGAGGCGGCGTTTGATCCCCTCCGGCTCGGCGCGCCGGGGGAGCAGGGGTTCGTGTCCCAGTTCGCGAAAGAAGGCCGCGAAGAGGGGGAAGTAGGTGTTGGTCAGGTAGGAGCGGGAGATGCCCACGGTGGGGCGGCCGTGCTGGGGGGCTTGGCGGTCGCGGAAGACGCGGCGCTGCCGGGCCTGCACGAAGTCCAGGTCGCGGGCGTCGGCGGCGCGGCCCTGGCGCAGGTTCTCGAAGCGGTTGCAGATGCCCCCGAAGGGGTGCACGCGTCCGGCCACCTCGATGCGCTCGATGCGGCAGCCCCTGTCGCAGCCCTGCTGGCCGCCTCGGCCGCCCCGGCAGGTGAAGGGCGCGCGGCGGGAGGCCTCGCGCCCGGCCAGGACGTCCAGGTCGAAGTCGCCTTTCGGCAGGAGACCCTCGTCCTGCCTGCGGGCCACCTCCAGGGCCACGCCCAGCGCGCCCATGAGGCCGGGCTCCGGCGGCACCACGATGCGCCGCCCCGTGAGCATGGCCATGGCCGCGGGCACGGCCCGGTTGTAGCATACGCCGCCCTGCATGAAGATGCGCCGCCCCACGGGGCGGTTGCCCTTCACGCGCGTGACGTAGTTGAGGCACACCGAATGGGCCAGCCCGGCCAGGATTTCGGGAAGTGGCATGCCCTCCTGGGCGGCGCGCTTGATGTCGGAGCCGATGAAGGCGGAACACTGGTCGTTGAAGTCCGGCGTGGCGTCCGCCGCGAGGGCCATGGGGGCGATGTCCGCCGTGGGCACGCGCAGGGACTCCCAGGCAGCCTCCTCCAGGAAGGAGCCCGTGCCCGCGCTGCAGGCCTCGTTCATGGCCGCGTCGCAGGGGCGCCCCTTGTCCAGCTGGGTGTATTTGGCGTCCTGGCCGCCGATCTCGAAGATGGTGTCCACGGCGGGATCGTAGTGTACCGCTGCGGCGGCGTGTGCCACAATTTCGTTGATGGCCGCCGTGGCTCCGGCGTGCAGGGCCGCGATGGCCCGGCCCGAACCCGTTACGCCCAGGCCCTGGATGCGCGCTCGGCCCCCCAGCGCCCGGGCCAGCGCCGCGTAGACCCGGCGGGAAGCCCCCACCGGGTCGCCCCCGGTGCGCAGGTAATCCCCGGCCAGGACCGCCCCGTCGCGCAGGCGCAGCACCACGCCCTTGGTGGTGGTGGACCCCACGTCCAACCCTGCCACGGCAACGTCTCCGGGGCGCGCCTCGGCGCGGGAGGCGTCCTTGAAGTCCACCAGGCCCAGGGCCTCGCGGAGGGGCTTGCGGCGGGCGAAGCTGCGGGCGCGGCCCGTGACCGGATCACCGTCGCCGGGCGGCGCGGGGCGGCGGCTTTGGGCCCAGAGGGCAGCGCCAAGGGCCTCGAACCAGGGGGCTTCCGGGGGGACGTTCAGTCCGGGCAGTTCCTGGCGCAGGAAGCGCACGAGGAAGGGGTTCGCGGCGCAGCCTCCCGTGAGGAGCACCGGTGCGGACGGCAGAGCCTCCAGAAGCTCCAGGCACTTGAGGGCCATCATGCGGCCCAGCCCGGCCACAACGGCGGATTTGTCCGCGCCCTTGTTCAGGGCGTGGGTGCAGTCGGACTTGCAGAACACGGAGCAGCGCCCGGACACGGCCCAGGGCTGCGCTTGGGGGTCCAGCCCCGGCAGGTCCTCCACCGCGAGGCCCATGCGCGCCAGTTGCTGGGCCAGGAATTCGCCCGTGCCCGATGCGCATTTGTTGCCGGACTGGATGTCGCGCACGCGCCCTGAGGCGTCCAGGGCGTAGGCCATGAAGGTCTCGCCCCCGGCGCTGAGCACCGTGCAGGGGCCGTTGCTGTCGCCGCGAACGCGGGCAACGGCCAGTTCCACCGCTTCGGGTTCGCTCAGGGATGGCAGGCGGGTGAGGGTGCGCAGGCTCCGACCCGTGACGGCCACGTGCAGTCCGCGCCAGTCGGGGAGTCCATCGAGCAGTCGACGCAGCGTTCCGGCCGGGTCGCCGCCATGGGGCACGCTCGCGGTGGAAACCGGCGCGTGCTCGGCCCTGTCGGGGCGCAGCCGCACGGTGCTGACGGAGGTGGCCCCCAGGCAGATGCCCAGGGCGTCGGGAGGCATGGACGGCATGGACGGCAGGTCGCCCGGCTCGGTGCGATCCGCCGGGCGCTAGTCCATTTCCTGGACCAGGGCCTGGATTTCCTCCCGGATGATCTTGGCGGCGGCAGCCGGGACGGCCTTGCGGATCTCGGCCAGCAACTCCTGGCGCAGGGCGTCCAGGTCGTCGCGGGAGACCAGGGCGGAGAGGTCCGGCGCGGAAGCCGACTCCAGGGCCGCAAGACGCTGTCCCATGGCGTCCAGGGCTTCCTGGAGGGGGGAGGCGTCCGGCGGCGCGGGCAGGGCGTCCAGTCGCGCGGCCAGTTCGTCCAGGCGGGGCGTCGGGTCGGCCTGCGGCTCGGGGAGGCCGGCCTTGAAGGCCTCGATGCGGGCGTCCACAAGGGCGGCCAGGGCCTCTTCGTCCAAAGGTTCGGGCGCAGGCGGGATCTGGGCCATCACGGCGTCGCGGACGCGCTCGGCGAGGGCGTCCTCGTCCAGGGCGGGGGCGGGCTCTGGCTGGGGCACTGCGGCCAGGACGTCGGCCTTGACGCGTTGGGCCAGGGCCTCTTCGTCGAGGGGGACGGGCAGCTCTGCCTGGAGGGAGTCCAGACGGCCGGACAGTTCTTCGCGCAGGCTCTCCACCAGGAGGGCGGGGTCCGCAGGCTGGACGGGTTCGGGCAACTGGTCCTTGAACTGGGCCAGGGCGTCGTCCAGGAGGGTCTTGAACTGGGCGGCCAGGGATTCGCCGAGGCCGGAAATCTTGTCCTCCAGGGCGTCAAGGCGCTGGGAGAGGGCGTCGACAGCCGGACCGACAGCCGGACCGGGGGCCGCGCCAAACGGGTCGGCGGCGATGATCGGGGGGGCCGCTGCAGCCATGGATGCGGAACCGGGAGAGAAATAGTCGTCCGTGAGTTCCGGGAGGTCTGCGCCGGGCTTGTCCTTGTCGGCATCG
Source organism: Fundidesulfovibrio sp. (assembly GCF_058402725.1). NCBI lineage: Bacteria > Pseudomonadati > Thermodesulfobacteriota > Desulfovibrionia > Desulfovibrionales > Desulfovibrionaceae > Fundidesulfovibrio > Fundidesulfovibrio sp. The sequence goes on from NZ_JBZVFJ010000127.1 coordinate 7,890, forward strand.
GCCAGCAGCGCGTCCAGGCCGTCGAGGTCGATGTCGTCGCCGGGCGCCGCGGGATCGTCGCCGGGCAGGTGCAGGTCGTCCAGGCCGGGCAGGTCCGAGCCCTTGGCGGACGCGCCGGGCGCGGAACCCGGCTGGGGGTCGGCGAAGAGGTCTTCCAGTTCCTTCTCGAAGCTCAGGTCGACGCCGCCGGCGTCCGGCTTGCTGGGGGCGCCGGGTCCGTGTTCGATGATGTCGGTCAGCTCGATGACGTCTTCGGGGGACTTGGCCATGGGACTCTCCGCGCCGTGCAGAAAGGGCGCGGGAGGCAAGCCCCCGCGCCCAGACGTGCTACTGCTGTTGGGGATGGCAGGCGTTGCAGGCGATCGGGGCGTTCTTGCCCTCAGCCTTGGCCTTCTTGTGGCAGCCCACGCAGCTCTTGGTGGACTCGCCCTTGTGGAAAGCCATGTAGAAGCTCTTCTCGCTGGTCTTGTCGGCCGGGTCGACGTTGTCGTGGCAGCCCTTGTCCGAGCACTTGAAGCCCTTGTCGGACTTGCCGTCCCAGTTGTGGTGGCAAGCCTTGCAGTCGGCGGCCTTGTGGCCGGCGCCGGCATGGCTGAACTTCACGGGAGCCTTGGTAGCGGTGGCCCCGGCGGGCACCTTCAGCTCCATGTCCTTGGGCGCGTCCACGGCCCACAGCGCGGGCAGGCAGAAAGCACCGACCATCAGGGCACACATCACCATCACAAAAAACGGTTTCTTCATTCCCATCCACCTCCTCACCGAAAAATGTTGAATGAAAAAATTCACATAGCATTTACGGGCAGAAAAGGCCCCGTGTCAAGGCGCTGACGAAATTATTCCAGGCCGTACTTGCCCGCGTAGCCGCGTGGCGTGAGCATTTTTTCCCCGGCCATCCGGGTGCTTGCGTTGCCCACCACCACGATGGTGAGCATGTCCGCCCAGGCGGGGTCGGCCTCCCGGAGCGTGGACACGCGCACGCTCTGGCCCTCGCGGCAGGCCTGGCACAAGAAACCAAAAGGGGTCTTCGGGGCGCGGTGTCGCGCCGCGGTGGCGAGAGTGCGTTTCCGCAATCCCTAACGCCACCCGGAGCGTGGATTGTAGAGCGCCAGCACGAAATCCGCCGAGGCCGCCGCCTCCAGGCGCTTTTCGATGAGCTCCCACGGCGTGAGCAGGTCGGAAAGGCTCACGCAGGCGAAATCGTGCGTGAGCGGAGCGCCCAGCAGCGCGGCCGCCCCGATCACCGCCGGGATGCCGGGGACCACCTCGAACTCCACGCATTCGAGCAGGCCTCGCGTTTCCAGCATTTCCAGCACCAGACCGGCCATGCCGTAGACCCCCGAATCACCGCCCGAGACCACGGCCGTGTCGCGCCCCGCCAGGGCCGATTCCACGGCCAGGGCGCAGCGTTCCACCTCCCCCATCATGCCCGTGGCCACCACCTCCTTGCCCGCCAGAAGCTCCGGGGGCACAAGGACCAGGTAGGTGGAGTAGCCCGCCACCACGGCGGCGCGCTGGAGCGTCGCCCGGGCCATGGGCGCCAGGAGCGACGCGTCTCCGGGGCCCAGCCCCACCACGCTCAGACGGCCAGAGCCAGGGCCACCGTCACGGCGCGCGTCTTGAATTTCGGCAGCAGGAGTTTGTCCGATCCGCTGGTCAGAAGGGCGGCCGCCTCGCATACGCTTTCCACTCCCATATGTTTGAAGGCTTTCGCCGAAGGGTTGGGGACGGGCACGCCCGCAAGGCGCGCCGCCGGAAGGAAGGCCAGCTCCGCGCCCAGGGCGCGGGCCGCCTCGAGGAGCCCAGCCTCGTCGCGTTTGGCCTCGATGGAGGCCAGCACGGCGATGCTGGCCGGGGACACCCGGCGCAGGGCGCAGGCCGCCTCGATGGCTTCGAGAATCTCTCCGGCGCTCGTCCCCCTGCGGCAGCCCACGCCCGCCGCCACCACCCGGGGGCGCAGGGCCAGGCAGCCTTCCGGCAGGGGGGCCGTGCTCCAGGTGACCGCCACGCAGGGCCTGCCCGGCTCCAGCAGGTGCGGGGCCGCCACCCACTCGAAGCGTCCCGTTTGGGCCGGGGGCACGCTCAGCAGGGCTGAGGGGTCGAAGAGCTGCACGCTCTTGCCCTCCAGGAGCCCGGCGTTCACGGAGCGCACGGCTTCCAGATTGTCGATGGCCAGCCCGGAGTCGCGGGCCAGCAGATCCAGGGAAGGCAGGCCCTCCACGTCGGTGGCCGTGGTGATCACGGCCTGGCCTCCGGTGAAGGCCGCCGCGCGCCGGGCCAGGTCGTTGGCCCCGCCCAGGTGGCCGGAGAGGAGGCTCACGGCGAAGCGTCCGGTCTGGTCCAGCACCACCACGGCCGGGTCCTTCGCCTTGCCCAGGAGCAGGGGGGCCACGGCGCGCACCACGATGCCGCAGGCCGCCACGAAGAGATGCCCGGGCCGGGCGTGGAACTCGGCCGCCACGGCCTCCACGAGGGCGTCGAAGCCGTGTTCGCCGGGGGCGGCGAAACGCCGGGGCGCGAAGACATCGCCCCCCAGCTCCCGCGCGAGCCCGCGCGCCAGGCGCGCGCCCTGGGGCGTGAGCGCCCAGACGGCCGGTGACCGGGGGGGGGCGGGGGAGGAGCCTCCGGCGGGCAAAGAGGGCTCCGCCCTCTGAGGCTGCTGACAAAGTCGGCTTTGCGACTTTTTCAGCAGCCCTGCGCGGAGCGCAGCCTGGAGCAGGGCGGCTTTGCCGCCCGTAAGCGCCTTGCGCAAACCCCGTCTTCGGGGTTTGTCGTCACGCAAAGAGGGCTCCGCCCTCTCTGCACTCTCCCGCCAGGGAACAGTGTTCCCTGGACCCTTTACGGGGTGTCCGGGGTGGTTCTGAGTCATGGGATGCTGCCGCGGTGGCCGGGCAATTTGTTGGGGATTCCAAAGGGATTCAATCCCTTTGGCGGGAGAGGCCCGGGCGGCGGGGTCGGGCTGGCCCGTGGTGGGCGCGGGGGCGCTGAGCCAGCCTTCGCGGCGCAGCGCCTCCAGGGTC
>NZ_JBZVFJ010000128.1:0-10748 GCF_058402725.1 Fundidesulfovibrio sp.
AGTTCATCCGTTTCTCAGCAACGGCGGGGTGTCCGGTTTAGCGGGGGCAACTCCACAGGGTATATAGACTGCCTCCACAAAACACACCGCTATCAAGTTCATGCTGTAAGAACAGAAATTGGGTTCATTGAAACTTTATTAAGGATTGACAGATGTGACCTCATAATTTTAGACACCATGATGGACATACATAAACCACTCCTTGGATCACGCACAACAAGAGGAGGCATGGATGCCGGAATTTTAATTGCGCAAGGGCTAAGAAAATGCGGCATTAAAACTCCCATAGCCTTATTTTCTGCAGCAAGAGAACAGGCAGAAATCATCAGCATAAAAGCATCGTTGGACCTCATTGAGGACTTAACTTACATTTCAAAGAACGACACATCACCCGACCATTTGGTACAGCTTGTTGACAATTATTTTATGACCGGCAACTTTCAATCTAAATATTCTATTATCAATTCAATAGCGAGGTCAACCAGCATTAAAATATCACTAGGGGTGATCTCCGTCGAAGTGAAGGGCCTCCTCGCCCTGCTGCTAAACAAGATTAAGTAGGCCGAGTTTTCATATAATCATCCTCAACGAAAAGCATAATTAAAGCAGGCTACAAGCATTATATTTTGATTATTCAATTTTATGCCTCGTACAGGTCCTGCAGACAAACAGGGCAGGGTAATTTCACAGAATCCTGTGACTCTCTCCGGCTTTTCCTTCGGCAACGCCCAGGTCAATACTCATTCAGGAAGAAAATGGCGACCAGCCCCACCCCAGGTCATCCATCGTCATCCTAACTTTCTCCATCAATGCAAAGGAAATAATGGTATGGACCTGCGCCCCCTTATACCCACTAGTCTCGGCTGACTTCACCCCGGCGCAGCTCGCGCGTTGGGCATCGCGGAAATGAAAGGGAGGCTCGCCAGAGGGGAGGCTCGCGAGGACGATCTGTCGAATTACCTGGAACTCGCCATGCGCGAATGACGGATATCAAGGGAAGCAGCAGGAAATCAACTGTTTCGCATTGTATGCGGGCGTCGGACCTGTCCGGTCCCGCTCTGCGATCCCAGGCGTCATCACAGAGCCGCGCGGCAGGATCTTGCCGCCGCGCGGCTCTCCAGAAAGCCTAGAACGTGTAGAGCACCCCCAGGGCCACCTTCACCGAGTCCGTGGCCGCGCCCGCCATGGAAGGCCCCCACACGCTGGCCTGGAAGCCCAGGGGCCTGGCCCAGCCCGTCTCCACCAGGAGCGTGAGCTGCTCCGTGACCGCGTACGAGTGGTCGAAGTTCAGCGCCACGATGGACTCGTTCAGCGTGAGGTTGCGCCCCATCTCCACCATGTACCCCTGGCCCGAGAGCGCCACCGAGCGCCGGAAGGCCGCCGGGTCCGACGTGCCGCGCATGTAGGCCGCCGTCAGGCGCGAGGAGAGCCCCTCCACCAGGGCGATCTTGTCCAACGTCAGGCCCAGGCCCCACGAGCCTGTCGGGTCGGCCACCAGGGTGGTCTCGTTGTCGATGGTTTCGCTAGTGAAGAAGAGATAGCTCAGGCCCGAGTTCCAGGTGCGCACCAGGGTGGGCAGGCGCTCCGAGCCGTTGCCGGTGTCCGCGTCCTCGCCGCTGCCCCACCAGGCGAAGAGGCGCGGGGTCACGCGGTCGCAGCCCGCGTACTCCAGAGCCAGGTCCGCGAAGAGGCCCCGGCGCGCGTTGCGCGGCGCGTCGGCCCAGGCCCCTGCGCCGCCCACAAGGTCCGCGAAGAGGGTGAAGTCCCCGACGCCGCGCTTGAGGGCCGCACCGGCCCAGGCGTAGGGCGCGGCGTCCCCCGCGAAGCCGCCCCGACCTTGGAAGTACCCCAGGGAGAGGATCTGGCGGCGGATGTAGCCCAGGTCGGGCGGTCCGCCCAGGGCGCCCGCATAGGGCGCGGGGGCGGGCGTGCGCGCAAGCCGCGCCGCCGCCGCCCAGGGCGTGAAGGCCCAGCCCTCGCCCGTGAGCGGCAGCGAGAGCCAGGCCAGGTCCATCACGTCGGTGGCGCGCCCGGTCACGCTTTCCAGGGCGTCGGCGTAGCCCAGGGGGCGGCCCACGGCGGCCTGGAGCGAAGCCCCCTCGCCCAGGGGGATCTCCACGGCCACGGCCGGGTATTCCGAATCGAGCACCACGGAGCCGGTGAAGGCTTCGGACTGGGGCAGGGTGGTGCTGAACTTGCCCGCCGTGAACTCCACGTCCGTGCCCGGCCACTTGAACTGCATGTAGGCCTTGAACACCTCGACGGCGGGCGCGGGGTTGTCCACGGTGTAGGTGGCGTTGCCCCAGGGCGTGTTGTCCACCTGCACCCAGAAGGTGAAGCCCAGGTTCTCGCTACTGGTGAAGTCCGTGCGCAGGCGCAGGCGCTGCCAGACGGCGAAGGCGTCCTGGGCCTGGGCGCGGTCGGTGGTCCAGGGCGTGAAGAGGCGGTTGGCGTAGCTGGCGGCGTAGGCGTAGAACTGACCGCTCATGGCGACCCGGGCGGCCCGGCAGGGCTGGGCGGCCAGCATGAGCGCAGCCCAGGCGACTGCCAGGAAAAGACCCGGCCCGAAAAGTCTCCTTGCGGGAAGCCGCAGCGGGATAAGCCTCTTCACGAACAGGTCCGGCGCGTAAAAGCCCGGCGCGGGGAAACCCGCCGACGACACGGCAGCGCGCGTCATGCAGGGTCCTTGCCAGGCGCGTCTGCGCTCGCGGCCACGCGGTTTCGCCCCTCCTGCTTGGCCCGGTAGAGGGCCTGGTCCGCCTGGCGGAGCAGGGCGTCGAAACCGCCCGCGCCGGGGTGGTCCGTGGCCGTGCCGATGCTCACGGTCACGCGCAGGGAGAGCGCGCCGTGGGTCACCGCGTGCTCCTCCACGGCGCGGCGCAGGCGTTCGGCCAGGTGCAGGGTCTCCTCGCGCCCGGAGTTGGGGGCGAGCAGGGCGAACTCCTCGCCGCCCACGCGCGCCAGCACGTCGGACTCGCGCACGACCCCGCGCAGCACGGCCGCCGTCTGGGAGAGCACGGCGTCCCCGGCGTCGTGGCCGTGTGTGTCGTTGACGGCCTTGAAGTGGTCCAGGTCCAGCATGGCCACGGAGCAGGGACGCCCGCCCCGGCGGCAGATGGCCAGGGCCAGCGGCCCTTCCTCAAGCATCTTGCGCCGGTTGGGCAGCCCGGTGAGCGGGTCCGTTACGGCCAGGGCCTCCAGGCGCTGCATGGAGGCGGAGAGCTTGGTCGAGAGATCGCCGAAGGCCTCGTAGAGCACGCGCACCTCGCTGGAGACGCCCTTGGGCACGGGAGGCGGCGGGTCCTCCGGCGGGGAGCCGTCGGAGAGCACCATGTGCCGGGCCAGCCGCGCGATGGGCTGCCCGATGCGCCGCGCCGCCAGCACGGCCGCGCCGGCCCCCAGCAGGGAGGTGGCCAGCCCGGCCAGGGCCATGCTCCCCAGCATGCGCCCGAAGCGGTCCCCGGCCTCCCGGTTTGCCTCCACGCCCAGCTCCATGTTCACGCGCTCGATGCCCTCCAGCCGGGAGATCATCACGGCGTAGTCGGCGGCCTTGCCGCGCGCCAGGGCGGCGGCTTCCACGGCGCGGCCGTCCAGCATGGCCTCCAGCACGGCGCGGTTGCCCTCGATGTAGGAGGCCTTGGCGGCCAGGTAGCCCTGGAAGTCCCGGCGCTCCTCGGGGGTCCGGCAGAGCCTTTCCAGGCTGTCCTCGGCGGAGTTGATGCGCGCGGCGATGCGTCCCATCTGGCGGGCCAGGCCGGCCAGCTCCCGCTCGTGCACGGCCAGGACGTAGCGCAGCTCCAGGTTGCGGAACTCGGTGACGAGCCGGGTGAGGTCCCCCGCCTTGCGCACCGAGGGCAAATAATTCCCCCCGAATTCCCTCATGCTGTCGCGCACCTGGGAGAACTGATGCAGCCAGAGCGCCTGGAAAGCCATGTTGAGCGACACGATGAGGGCTGCAAGAACCAGAATCATGTGGTAGAGGCGCATGGCTGGTCTCCTTGGGGACAGTTGGCCTTACGGGTCCCTGCCGGTCAAGGAGTCCTGGAGGCCGCCGCGAAAAAAAACGGCGATTTTCCCACCCGCGTGACGCAGGTCACATCCGCCTTTCCGGTGGAGGGTTAGGTGTCTGGGCAGACGAGGCAACCACGTCAACCAACCCCAAGGGAGGAATCATAATGAGCATGTTCTGTTACCAGTGCGAGCAGACCGCCCAAGGCAAAGGCTGCGACAAGATCGGCGTGTGCAGCAAGAACGAAGTCACCTCCAACCTCCAGGACCTGCTGGTCTACGCCCTGCGCGGACTCTCCCTGGTGGCCGAGGCAGGCCGCGCCAAGGGCGTGGCGGACGTCGAAGCCGACCGGCATGTGCCCGCCATGCTCTTCTCCACACTCACCAACGTGAACTTCGACCCCGAGCGCTTCCAGGCCTGGATCGGACAGACCGTGAAGCTGCGCGACGCCCTGGCCGCCAAGGTCAAGGCCGCCGGGGGGAGCGTCCCCGCCCACGCCAGCGTCTCCTTCACCCCCGCCGCCACCCTGGACGGCCTGGTGGAGCAGGCCTCCAAGGGCCTGGGCGGCATGAAGGACAACCCCGACACCGACCCCGACATCGTTTCGCTCCAGCACATGGTGCTCTTCGGCATCAAGGGCATCGCCGCCTACGCCGACCACGCCCGCATCCTGGGCGTGGAGAACAAGGAAATCTACGACTACCTCCACGAGGCCATGGCCGCCGCCACCAAGCCCGGCCTGGGCATGGACTGGTGGTTCGACTGCTGCGTCCGCGCCGGACAGGCCAACCTCAAGGCCATGGAAGCCCTGGACAAGGCCAACACCGACGCCTACGGCCATCCCAAGCCCACCGCCGTGCCCCTGGGCCACGTGAAGGGCAAGGCCATCCTCATCACCGGCCACGACCTCAAGGACCTGGAAGAGCTCCTGAAGCAGACCGAAGGCAAGGGCGTCTTCGTCTACACCCACGGCGAAATGCTCCCCGCCCACGGCTACCCCAAGCTCAAGGAGAAGTACCCCCACCTCTACGGGCACTACGGCACCGCCTGGCAGAACCAGCAGAAGGAATTCGCCGTCTTCCCCGGCGCGATCCTCTTCACCACCAACTGCCTCATGAAGCCCGCCGCCTCCTACCAGGACAACGTCTACACCCACGGCCTGGTGGGCTTCCCCGGCGTCAAGCACGTTGAAGGCTACGACTTCTCCGCCGTGGTGGAGCACGCCCTCAAGCTGCCCGGCTTCACCGACGACGCCCCCGGCAAGCAGGTGCTCACCGGCTTTGCCCGCAACGCCGTCCTGGGCGTGGCCGACAAGGTCATCGACGCCGTGAAGTCCGGCGCCATCAAGCGCTTCTTCCTGGTGGCCGGCTGCGACGGCGCCAAGCCCGGACGCAACTACTACACCGAGTTCGTCGAGAAGCTGCCCAAGGACACCGTGGTCCTCACCCTGGCCTGCGGCAAGTTCCGCTTCTTCGACAAGGACCTGGGCGACATCGGCGGCATCCCCCGCCTGCTGGACATGGGCCAGTGCAACGACGCCTACTCCGCCATCCAGGTGGCCATCGCCCTGGCCGGAGCCTTCAACTGCGGCGTCAACGACCTGCCCCTCTCCCTGGTGCTCTCCTGGTACGAGCAGAAGGCCGTGGCCATCCTGCTCACCCTGGTTGCCCTGGGCATCAAGGACGTCCGCCTCGGGCCCTCCCTGCCCGCCTTCGTGACCCCCAACGTGCTCAAGGTGCTGGTGGAGAAGCTGAACATCATGCCCATCACCACCCCCGACGAAGACATCAAGGCCATCCTCGGCTAAGCCTTTCCACCTCCTCCGAGAACTCCAACCGGGCGGCCGTCGCGAAAGCGGCGGCCGTTCGCTTTGCCGCGCGGCCCTTGCCAGGCGCGCCGCGCGTGTCGTAGACACCAACGATGGATGGATCAGGCGACGCGCACCTCGACCAAGGACCCGCCATGCGTGAACACGCCGCGCCCTCCCCGGGCCGGAACGCCCCGTGAGCCCCGAAGCCTATCTGGGTCTCATGGCCCTGGGGCTCCTGGCCGGGGCCTTCGGCACCCTCATCGGCGCGGGCGGCGGCTTCGTGCTCATGCCCCTGCTCATGGTGCTCTACCCCTCCGACGCCGCCCAGACCCTCACCTGCATCTCCCTGACCACCGTCTTCTTCAACGCCCTCTCCGGCGTGGAGGCCTACGCGCTGGCCAAGCGCATCGACTACCGCTCCGCCGCCCTCTTCGGCCTCTGCGCGCTGCCCGGGACCATCCTCGGGGCGCTTGGCACCGCCAGCGTCGACCGGCGCGACTTCGACCTGGTCTTCTCCGTCTTCCTCCTGGCCGGGGCGGCCTTCCTCCTGCTCAAGAAACCGCCCGCAGAGCACGCCCACCGGCCCGTCGTCCCGGGCCAGACCGCCCGCACCCTCACCGACGCCCACGGGGCCAGCTACTCCTGGAGCTTCAATCCCTGGCTGGGCGGCGGCCTCTCCCTGCTGGTGGGCTACCTCTCCAGCTTCCTGGGCATCGGCGGGGGCATCATCCACGTGCCCCTCATGGTCTACCTGCTCCGCTTCCCCGTGCATGTGGCCACCGCCACCTCCCACTGCGTCCTGGCCGCCATGTCCTTGTGCGGCGTCACCACCCTGGTGCTCACCGGGGCCTTCCACCACGGCGCGCACCGCACCGCCGCCCTGGCCGTGGGCGTCATCCTGGGCGCGCAGATCGGCGCGCGCCTCTCCGAGCGCCTGGGGGGCACGCTCATCGTGCGCCTCCTGGCCTGGGGGCTCGCCGCACTGGGCGTGCGCGTGCTCCTCCTGGCCCTGGGGATCTGGGGCTGAAAAAATCTTCGGCTCTTCCGGCTCCCTGTGACGCACGTCACAGGCATCGCCCGACCGCATCGCTATTGTCTCCCCAACACGCCCCGGAGGAACACCATGAAGACCACCCGCAAGATCGTGGAAATAGACGAAGAACTCTGCAACGGCTGCGGCGAGTGCCTGCCCAACTGCGCCGAAGGCGCCATCAGCATCGTCAACGGCAAGGCCAGGCTCAAGGCCGACAAGCTCTGCGACGGCCTTGGCGCATGTCTCGGCCACTGCCCCATGGGCGCGCTCAAGATCATCGAGCGCGTCGCCGACGATTTCGACGAGGACGCCGTGCACCACGAGCTCGAAGCCATGAAACAGGCCGAAGCCGTCCCCGCGCCCGCCATGGGCTGCGGCTGCCCCGGCTCCAACGTGACCACCCTCAAGCCCCACGGCGGCTGCCCCGGCTCGCGCGCCGCCGCCCTGAACCCCAAGGCCGCGCCCGCCCAAGGCCACGCCCCCGCCGAATCCAACCTCGGCCACTGGCCCGTGAAGCTGCGCCTCGTCCCCGCCGACGCCCCCTTCCTGCGCGGCGCGGAAGTGATCGTCGCCGCCGACTGCGCCCCCGTGGCCCTGCCCGACTTCCACGCCCGCATGGCCGGAAAGGTGGTGCTCATCGCCTGCCCCAAGTTCGACGACCCCGACCCCTACCTCCAGAAGCTCGCGCAGATGATGCGCCACTCGGGCGTCAAAAAGGTCCAGGTGCTGCGCATGGAAGTGCCCTGCTGCACCGGGCTCTCGCACCTCGTCCGGCAGGCCGCTGCCCTGGCGGGCAACAACGTCCCCGTGGAGGACCTGGTCATCGCGCGCACCGGCGAAGTCCAGGCCGCCCAGAACCCCCGCACCCTCTTCTAGCGCCCGCTCAGCCTCCGCCGCCCCGGCAAGGGGCGGCGGGGGCACGTTCATTCTCCTTTATTTGATCCCCCTTTTGCCCGTGGACAACGCGCCGTCCGCAGGTCACAATGACCGTCACCTGCCGTGCAGACGGCCGGACGCCGGGGCCGTTTCCCGCCCGGAGACAACAGACCAGGACCGATCGGGAGACCGCCATGAACGCCCACCGCCCGGACGCGCCGGGACAACCAGCCTCCAGGGACAACCTCTGGCGGCGCTTCACCGTCAGCGTGAGCCTCGTCATCGCCCTCTTCGTCATGGGCATCTTCATCGGCGTGTTCGTGCGCAACCGCGACGTGATGCAGGAAGAGGTGGAGGCCAGGGCCAGGGCCCACTTCCACAACATCCTGCTCATGCGCGAGTGGAACGCGCGCTACGGGGGCGTCTATGTGGAGAAGGGGCCGGGCGTGGAGTCCAACCCCTACCTGGAAAACCCCGACATCACCGCCGCGGACGGGCGCGTCTTCACCAAGAAGAACCCAGCCCTCATGACCCGCGAGGTCTCGGCCCTGGCCGCCAGCCACGGCATGTTCACCTTCCGCATCACGAGCCTCAACCCCCTCAACCCGGGCAACGCCCCCGACCCCTTCGAGCGAAGTTCCCTGGCGGGCTTCGAGCAAGGCTCCAGGGAGGCCATGACCACCGAGTCCGAGGGCGGCAAGACCTTCTTCCGCTACATGGCCCCCCTCTTCGTGGAGCAGCCCTGCCTGGCCTGCCACGCCCGGCAGGGCTACCAGCCCGGGCAGGTGCGCGGCGGCATCAGCGTGCGCTTCGACATCAGCGCGATCCACGGCGCGCAGGCGCGCATCGGCCGGGTGATCGTCTGGCTCTGCCTGGCCACTCTGGCCCTGCTGCTGGGCACCCTCTACTTCTTCATCTACAAGCTCATGCGCAGGCTCAAGGAGGCCCAGACGCGCCTGGAACAGATGGCCCGCACGGACGCGCTCACGGGGCTTGCCAACCGGCGCTGCCTCTTCGAGCGCCTGGAGGCCGAGTGCGCCCTGGCCGCGCGGCACGGCTCCCCGCTCTCCTGCGTGATGGTGGATGTGGACCACTTCAAGCGCATCAACGACGCCTACGGGCACCAGGTCGGCGACGAGGTGCTCAAGGGCGTGGCGGCCAAGCTCCGGGAGTCCGTCCGGGTCAGCGACCTGGCAGCTCGTTTCGGCGGCGAGGAGTTCCTGCTGCTGCTCCCGGGAACCGGGCTGGAGGGCGCGCGGGCCGTGGCGGAGAAGTTGCGCTGCTCCGTGGCCGGACAGCGCTTCAACGAGCCCGCAGGCCCCGGCCTGGCCGTGACCGCCAGCTTCGGCTGCGCCGCCTTCAACCCCGAGGGCGACGACGCGGAATCCTTCGTGCGCCGCGCGGACGAATCGCTCTACACGGCCAAGGCCTCGGGACGAAACCAGGTGCACTGCAAGCCCGAAGGCTCGTGAGCAAGGAGCGCCCGCACCGGCCCGGCGGACGCTCAGCGGGAGAGGCGGATGAGGTATTGCTGCATGTTCACGGGCCTGTTGAGCAGGTCCAGCTTGCGGCGCAGCACGTTGCGGTAGGTCTCCACGGTGCGCGGCGACAGGTGGAGGCGTTCGGCGATCTCCTTGGTGGAGAGGCCGTCGCGGATCATGGCCGCGATCTTCAGCTCCTTGGCGCCCAGGCCTTGCGCGCCCGCGGCCTCCAGGAGCCTGGCCTCGAAGGCCTGTTCGGCGTGGCCGTTCCCGCCCGGGGCCTGGCTGGCGTCGCGCTCCTGGCGCAGGGCCTGGATGGCGGCGTGCTCCTGGTGGCGGGCGATGCCCTCGCGGATGGCCTCGGCCAGCACGGACGCAGGGCAGGGCTTGGTGAAGAAGCGGAACACCCCGCCGCTGTTCACGGCCTTCATGGCCGCGTCCATGTCGCCGTGGCCGGTGAGCATGATGCGCGTGGCGCCGGGCGACAGCTCGCGGACGCTGGCCAGGAAGGCGATGCCGTCCATGCCGGGCATTTTGAGGTCGGAGATCACCACGGCGTAGGGCCCGCCGGAGCGCACCCTGTCCAGCCCCTCCTGCGGCCCCAGGGCCGTGTGCACGCTGAAGCGGCCGCGCAGGGCGGCCTGCAGGGCGTCGAGCACATGGGGCTCGTCGTCGACGAGGAGCACGAGGTCGTTCATGGTAGTGGTCGGCGACCGCCCGCGCGACACAGCGTCCACCGTGGTTTTTCCGCACTCCTAGCCCAGCCCGGCCCGTTGTGTCCACTGCGCGATGGGTTATCTCAGGAGACACGACGGAGGCCTGGCCCGGGCGCGGATGCTGCGAGGCGTCCGACCACTTCAATTCCCGGCCCGTGTTGCGCCCGGTCCGGTTGAACATCGTCGTCGACAGGAGTACCAGGGCTCCATCAGGGGAGCCGCCGAGCGACAAGGAGGGTGTCCCATGGCGACCTGCATCCGTTCGCTGACGATTCTCGCGCTGCTTGCGCTGACGTGCCTGCCGGAATCCAGGGCGTCCGCCAGGGACCTGGACGAGATACGCGCCCAAGGCGTGCTGCGCCACCTGGGCGTGCCCTACGCGGCCTTCGTCACGGGCAACGGCGACGGCTTCGACGTGGAGCTCATGCGCGATTTCGCCGCGCACCTGGGCGTGCGCTACGAGTTCGTGGCCACCGACTGGCCCACGGCCATCCAGGACCTTGTGGGACAGCGCTTCACCACCGACGGAACCGACGTGACCCTCGCCGGTCCCGCCGAAACCAGGGGCGACGTGCTGGCCTCGGGGCTCACCGTGCTGCCCTGGCGCGAAAAGCTCCTGGATTTCTCCGCGCCGGTGTTCCCCACCCAGGTCTGGCTGGTGGTGCGCGCGGACTCGCAGCTTGCGCCCATCGCCCCCACGGGCCGGGTTCTCGAGGACATCCGGCGCACCCGCGAGAAGCTCACGAGCCGCACCACCCTCACCAAGAGCGGCACCTGCCTGGACCCCAGGCTCTTCGACCTGGCCCCCCTGGGCGCGCAGGCC
>NZ_JBZVFJ010000129.1:0-10323 GCF_058402725.1 Fundidesulfovibrio sp.
CAGGTGCACGGGGTGCAGTTCCGGCTCCTCCAGGCCCAGGGCCACCATGCCCTCCATCACGTTCTGGATTTCGCGGATGTTGCCCGGCCAGGAATAGGCCGTCAGCGCCGTCTCGGCCGCAGGGGAGATGCGCTTGGGGGCCGCGCCGAGGCGCGCGCAGGCCTGATCCAGGAAGTGGGCGGCGAAGGTGAGCACGTCGCCGGGGTGTTCGCGCACCGGGGGCAGGGCGATGACCATGCCGCGCAGGCGGAAGAGCAGGTCCTCGCGGAAATCCCCCGCTTCGGCCATGGCGTCCAGGTCGCGATGGGTGGCGGCCAGGAGGCGGAAGTCGCAGGGGCGCTCCACGGGGCCGCCCACGGGGCGCACCTTGCGCTCCTGGAGGGTGCGCAGGAAGGTCTTCTGCACGTCCAGGGGCAGTTCGCCCACCTCGTCCAGGAAGAGCGTGCCTCCGTGGGCCTGAAGGATCAGGCCTTCGCGCGGGCGGTCCGCGCCGGTGTATGCCCCGCGCTCGCTGCCGAAGAGCAGACTCTCGGCCAGCGTGGAGGGCAGGGCGGCGCAGTCCACGGGCACGAAGGGGCCGGGGGCGCGGCGGGAGTTGGCGTGGATGGCCCGGGCGACCAGCTCCTTTCCCGTGCCGGTCTCGCCGGTGATGAGCACGGCGGCCTCGCTGCGCGCGGCGCGGGCGGCCTGTTCCAGGCAGGCCATGCGCCCGGGGTGCTGTCCGGCCGCGCCGTCCCAGGCGAAACCGCCCAGGGAGGAGCGCGGCCTCGAGCCCCGGTAGGCCATGGCCGAGAGCAGGGGGCCGGTCATGGCCTTGAGGGTGGGAGGCTTCTCGATGTAGTCCCATGCGCCCCGGCGCATGGCGGCCTCCGCGCCGTCCGGGTCGCCCCAGCCGGTGATGACGATCACTTCCGGGCGGCTCTGGGCGCTCTGGAGTTCGCCGATGGCGTCCAGCCCGTTGCCGTCGGGCAGGCGCACGTCCAGGAGCACCACGTCGTATTGTCCGGAACGGGCCTTGCGCAGGCCGTCGCGCAGGGTGGCGGATTCCTCGGCGTGGAGCCCCAGGGTTTCCACCACGCGGGAGAGGGCCTCGCGGATGGGGAGGTCGTCGTCGATGATGAGCACGCTGCCCACGCCGGTCCCCCTCAGAAGGCCTGGTTGAGTTTGCGCAGGATGCCCGCGAAGGCCCTGGTTTCGTCCTCGGTGAGGGCGGCGAAGAGGTCGCGGGCCAGGTCCAGGTGGTGCTTGTGGTGCTCCTCGAAGAGCGCTCGCCCGCGCTCCGTGAGCGTGACGAGCACCGAGCGCCGGTCGGCCTCGTTGGGGGTCCTGGCCACCATGTCCAGGCGCTCCAGGCGGTCCACCACCACGGTGAGGGTGCCTGTGGTCACGCCCATCTTGGCGGCAAGTTCCTTCATGCGCAGGGGAGGGTGCTGCCCCAGCACCTCGAGAACGTGGGTCTGGGGCAGCGTGAGGGGGCTGTCGCGGGCAACGGCGTGCTCCCAGGAGGACAGCTTCTCGTAGAATTCCAGAACTTGAGCGCTCAGGCTTTCCAGATCGGGCATACGTTCATAGTATCCCCGGGCGGTTGAATTTGCAATCAACCCTCCTGTTCCATGGGGCACGGGCAGGGGTGCACCTCTACGAGCACGCTTGCCAGGCCGTCCACGCCGTCCAGCAGGGCCTTGTAGTGTTCGGGGGGGCGCGGCGCGGCGTCCTCCAGGGTGAGTTGCGCGGCCAGCCGTCTCGGTCCCACCTGCCACACGGAGAGTTCGCGCACGGTGGCCCCGCAGCTCTCCACCTTGCGGCGCAGTTCGGCCACCAGCTCCGGAGCGGCGCTGTGGTCCAGGAGCGTGCGCGAGGTCTGCACCAGAAGGCCCCAGGCCCAGCGCCCCACCACCACCGCGCCCACCACGCCCATGAGCGGGTCCAGCCAGACCCACCCGGCGTAGCGTCCGCCCAGGAGCGCCGCGATGGCCAGCACCGATGTGAGGGCGTCGGCCATCACGTGGAAATAGGCGGCCTTGAGGTTGTGGTCGTGGGCGTGGGAGTGGTCCTCGTCGCGCAGGAGCCAGGCGCTGGCAACGTTGACGCCCAGGCCCAGCGCGGCAACCACCGTGGCCTCCGTGAAGTCGATGCGCACCGGCGAGAAGAGCCGCACCAGCGACTCCACGCCCATGAAGAGCGCGGCCAGCCCCAGCCCGATGGACGAAGCGAACCCCGCCAGGGCGTTCACCTTGCCCGAGCCGAAGACGAAATCGGGATTGTGGGCGTGGCGGCGCGCGAAGACGTAGGCGAACCAGGCCACCGCCATGGCCCCCGCGTGGCCCGCCATGTGCCAGCCGTCGGCCAGGAGCGCCATGGACCCGAAGGCCCAGCCCGCCAGGATCTCCGCCGCCATGGTGACCACCGTGAGCCAGAACACCAGCCGCGCCCCGCGTTCGCCGTGGTGGTGGGAGTGGTCGTGCCCGTGGGTGCAGCCGGCGTGGTCGTGGGCATGGTGGTGGTCGTGGGAACAGCCGCCTGGTCCGTGATCGTGGGTGTGCATGGCAAGTCCTTGTCTTGAGTGTCGTGTAATTTGAACATCAAGATAATAGGCTGGATTGGTTTGATTGTCAAACTTCTTTGCCGAAATGTGCCGGAAAGGGCTGACGCGGGGGGCTCTTTGCGCTACAGTGCCGGAAAATCCGATGAAAAGGAGATCGCCATGAGCGAACGCAAAGGCGTGGTGACCATCTTCGGCAACCCCTTGACCCTGCTGGGTCCCGAACTGACCGTGGGGGCCAAGGCCCCGGACTTCGCCGTCCTGGACAACGACCTCAACCCCAAGACCCTGGCCGACTACGCGGGCAAGGTGCTGGTGGTGGCCGCCGTGCCCTCCCTGGACACCCCCGTGTGCGACATGGAGACCCGGCGCTTCAACTCCGAGGCCTCCAAACTGGGGGCAGACGTGCGCATCCTGACCATCAGCATGGACCTGCCTTTCGCCCAGAAGCGCTGGTGCGCGGCGGCGGGCATCGACCAGGTGGCCACCCTCTCCGACCACCGCGACGCCGCCTTCGGCCAGGCCTGGGGCGTGCTCATCAAGGAACTGCGCCTGCTGGCGCGCGCGGTGTTCGTGGTGGACGCCTCGGGCGTGGTGCGCCATGCCCAGATCGTCCCCGAAGTGACCCACGAGCCCGACTACGACGCGGCCCTGGGCGTGGTGAAGACGTTGGTCTAGCGGACGGACGTCCGGCGGAGGCGGGCAGGGCAAACGGGTGGGAGGTCCCCGGCCGCGAGGCCGGACCACGTTTCGCCTGGCCCGCGCCGCCGAAAAGCCGATGCATGGAAAAGCCCCCCGCCGGAACCTTTCCGGCGGGGGGCTTTGTCTTTTTCGTACGGCCTACTGGGGCAGCGCGTCGCTCAGGCGGGTTATGCGGCCTTCGGGGCGCGCGGGCAGGGGCGAGTGGCTGGCCACGTAGTCCGCCAGGGCGTCGGACACGGACTTGCCGAAGGCGTACACCCGGCGCGCGCCGTCCTTGAGCGCGACGTTTCCGTCGCCGCCCTTGAGCAGGTAGCTGGTGGTGGCCAGGGTGTAGAGGGCCTCCGGGTTCACGGGGGCGAAACCGCCGTCCGCCCCCTGGATGGAGGCCGTGACGATGCGCTGGCCCTCGGGGCGTCTCGAATCGAACGAATAGCGGAGCCCCGACACCTGCAGGAAGCGCCCCGTGCCCTTGGCCGAGGGGTCGGAAGCGGCCGCCACGCCGTGCTCCAGCACGGCCAGCAGGTCTTTTCCCGAGAGCTGGAAGGTGGCCACGGTGTCGGCGAAGGGGTAGACCGCCAGCAGGTCGCCCTGGCTCACGTCACCGGCGCGCAGCCCCGTGCGGACCGCCCCTCCGTTGACGAAGGCCGCCTGCGCCCCCTGGGCCTTGCCCGCCATGCGCACGGCGTCGGCCAGCACGGAGCCCAGCACGCACTCGCCGAAGCGGCAGTCGAAGGGCAGGGCCTCCAGGGCCTTGCCCACGGGCTGATTCAGGTAGGGGGCCAACTCCTCCTGCCAGCCCCGGGCCTTGGCCAGAAGCGCCGGGTCCTGGGGCATGGAGGCGTCCAGAAGCAGGGGCTGACCGTTCCAGGCCGTGGCCACGCCCGAGGCGTCGAAATCCACGGTGAGCTCGCCCAGGTACTTGCCCCAGGCCTCGGCCTGCACCACCAGCACCGGCCTGCCCGAGGGCGAGGGCACCACCGTGGGGTAAGGCCCGGCGGCTTTGGGGTCGGTGGAGGAGAGCAGGGTGTGGGTGTGCCCGCCCACGATCACGTCCACGCCGTCCACCGAGGCGGCCAGCTCCTTGTCGCGGCCGTAGCCCACGTGGGTGAGGGCCACCACGATGTCCGCGCCCTGGGCGGTCACGGCCTTCACGCCGCGCTCCAGGGCCTGGCGGGCGTCGCCGAAGGCCACCTCCGGGCCGGGGGCGGAGATGGAGGCCGTGTCCTCGTAGGCCAGACCCACCAGCCCCACCTTGCGTCCGCCCACCGCAAGCACGGCCCACGGCGCGATGCGCTCCTTGAGCGGCGCGAAGCCCGAGGCGTCCACGTTGGCCGCCAGCACAGGGAAGGAGAGCCCGTTCAGAAAGGTGTCCACCAGCACCTCGGGGCCGTCGTCGAACTCGTGGTTGCCCAGGGTCATGGCGTTGTAGCGCAGGGCGTTCATGGCCTCGCGGGAGGGCCGCCCCTTGAGCACGGTGTAGAAGAGGGTTCCCTGGAACTGGTCGCCCGCGTCCAGGAGGAGCACGTTGCCGCCCTTGGCGCGGCGGGCGGCGACGGCGGCGGCCAGGCGGGGGAAGCCGCCGAAGCATTCGCACTTGGAGGATTCCTCGGCCGTGCAGATCTGACCGAAGCGATTGAACTCCAGAATGCGCGCGTGCACGTCGTTGGTGTGCAGGATGGTCAGGCGCAGGGGCTGGACGGACGGTTTCGCGGCGGCCTGGACCGCCGGTTTAGCCCCGTGCCGCGCCTTGTCGGCGGCCTGCCCGGCCAGGGGGGACAAGGCCGCCAGCAGGACGGCCAGCAGGACGGCCAGGGAGGCCGGGCCGGTGAAGCGGCCGCGCCGTCGGGGCGGGGCGGACGGGAAAACATTGCGCATGGACGGGCCTCCTGGGCTGGGACATCCGGTGCATGCCCGAGGAGCGCGGGGGGCGTCAAGGCCGCCTGCGGGCAAGCCCGCGCGGGCGATTGCGGGGGCGTACGCGAGGCCGCTCGCAAGACCGGCCGCAAGGTCGTTCACGGGGCCGGCCGCGTGCGCGTTCACGGGCGGGCCTCGCGCGGGAAGCGGGAGACGCCCGCCACGAAGTCCGACTGGCGCGGGAAAAGATCCCGGCGCAGGCGCGGGGCGTCGGCAAATTCCATCACGGGCTCGCTGCCCGGGCGGCAGGCGGGCCAGTGGGGGAGGCCCGGGCCGTTGGGGTCGCCGGTGCGGGCGAAGTTGGTCCAGTAGTCCATCACCTGGCGCGAGAGCTCCCGGTCGGCTGCGTCGTAGGCCTGGGGCGGCTCCAGGTTGCCGAAGACGTAGGCCAGGTCCACGCCGTGGTGCGCGCCGAAGCGGCGGGCCAGGTCGGTGCCGGGCGCGCGGGAGAAATGGAAGAGCCAGGCCTTGCGCCCGTGGGACGCCTGGGAGCGGGCCATGAACCGAGCGGGCTCGGCGTTGGCCCCCACGGTGACGATGCGGTCGATGGCCCCGGGCACGTCCGCGTCGGCGCGGGCCGGGAACACGGCGGCTGCATCGCGCCAGCGCGCCCCGAAGCGGGACTTGAGGAACGTCTCGTAGCGGTCGCGGTCCAGGTTCTGTTCGCGGCCCAGGTAGGCCGCGCCCTCGTTGGCGGTGCTCCCGGCCATGACGGGCACGGGGTGCATGCGCCCCGAGGCGATGGCCGGGCCCGGGTCGGCGGGCAGCGCCCAGCCGTCGAAGACCGGGCTGAAGAAGATCTCCTCCGCGAAGAGCCCGGTGTCGCAGGCCGCCGCCCGAACCACCTCGTCCGCAGGGGCCGCGCGCAGGACGGCCGACGGGTCCGGGGATTTGTCCGCGCCCATGCGGCGCGCCAGTTCCAGGCCCATGCGCGCGGCGCGCAGGCTGTCGCCGTCGAAGACGGGGCTCAGGTATTCTGAGCCGATCACCGGGCCGCCGCTCTGGGTGATGGCCCGCCGGAAGAGCCCCTCAGAGAGCGGGCTCAGGAGCTGGAGCGACACCGAGCGCGACCCGGCCGACTGCCCGAAGAGCGTCACGTTGTCCGGGTCGCCCCCGAAGGCCGCTATGTTGCGGCGCACCCAGCGGAGGGCCGCCGTCTGGTCCAGGAGGCCGTAGTTGCCCGAGACGCCGTGGGGCGACTCCGCGTCCAGGGCCGGGTGGACCAGGAAGCCCAGCGGCCCCAGGCGGTAGTTGAGGGTGACCGCCACAACGCCCCGGCGGGCCAGGTTGGCCCCGTCGTACTCGGCCTGGGACGAGGCCCCGAAGTTGAAGCCGCCGCCGTGCACCCAGACCATCACGGGGAGCTTTCCGCCCGGGTTAGCGGCCGGGGTCCAGACGTTGAGGGTGAGACAGTCCTCGCTGAAGCGGCCCTCCGGCTTCTGGGCGGGCTGGGGGCAGCCGGGGCCGAAGGCCGTGCAGGGGCGGGGTTCGTTCCAGGCGGCCGGGGGCCGGGGCGCCCGCCAGCGCAGGGCGCCCACGGGGGGCGCGGCGTAGGGGATGCCAAGGTAGGCGCGCAGGCCCGGCAGGAGGAGGCCGGTCACGGGGCCGGAGTCCAGCGCGACGGGGGCCTGGGGGGGCGCGTCGGCGGCGCGCGCGCTCGCCGGGGGGCACGCGAGGAGGGCCAGGAGCAGGGCCAGGGCCGGCATCAGCGGCGAGCGGCGGGACGAGCCGAAGGGCGCGTCGGCGGCAGGGGCGACCGGCGAGCCGACCCCCCGGACGTGCGCGGGATGCCGGATCGGGGCCGGAACTGCGGCGCGGCGTGGCATGGGGCCTCCCCAAGCTGCCGGGCGCTGGATGGACGCGGCCCGGGCGGCCCGGAGGCCCGGGCGCGCCGGGAGGCGTCAGGCCTCGGCGTGCAGGCGCTGGCGGGGCTTGAAACCGCCGCCGGCCGCCTCGATCTCCTTGAGGGCGAAGGCCGCCAGATCGTCCAGGCGCTCGGTGAGCAGGGGGGAAAGCTCCACGGCCATGGTCTGGTAGTCGTGGGGTTCGATGCCAAGCACCACGCACTCGGGGCGGTTGCCCAGCAGGTCGCAGTAGATGAGGGTGTCCACCAGGTCGGTCTGGTGCATGGAGTCCTTGAAGGCCAGGGACTTGCGCAGGTCGTCGCCGGTGCAGCGGTAGATGGAGCCCGGGGTCTGGCCGCCCAGCACCGCGTCGACCACGATGGCCGTGTCGGCGTTGAGCAGGGCGTCCATCAGGCGCATGCCCAGGGTGCCGCCGTCCAGGAGCGTCACGTTGGGTGTGAACTCGTAGTCGCGCTCCAGGCGCTCCACGCAGCGCACGCCCACGCCCTCGTCGGTGTAGAGGATGTTTCCCACGCCCAGCACCAGAATCCTGCGTTGCCCGTCCATGAACTCTCCTTGCGCGAAGTGCGCCGCATCATGCCCGGCATCGGTCCTCCAGGCAAGAGCCCACCCTTGACGGCGGCGACCGGGACGGGCATTGCTGGAATCGTCCTTGCGAACAGGTTCGGCGTAACTCTATAGAATAAGGCTCGATCCGGGAGGACCCTTCATGTCCGGAAGCGAACGCCCCTTGCCCTACGGCGTGGAGAACGGCCGCCGGGTGCTCTACATCACCTACAAGGGCGACTGCCGTAGGCTCCCGCCGGAGCTGGGCGGCGATTTCGTGCAGACGCGCACCCTGCAGGACGCGCTCCACTGCGTCTATCCCGGCGACATCCTCCAGCTGCTGCCCGGCAAATACTGGCCGCCCATCCTCTT
Organism: Fundidesulfovibrio sp.; assembly: GCF_058402725.1. NCBI lineage: Bacteria > Pseudomonadati > Thermodesulfobacteriota > Desulfovibrionia > Desulfovibrionales > Desulfovibrionaceae > Fundidesulfovibrio > Fundidesulfovibrio sp. The sequence goes on from NZ_JBZVFJ010000129.1 coordinate 7,942, forward strand.
CGACGAGCAGACCGGCAACCCCCCGGCCTGCAAGCCCGTCACGCTCACGGACATCGCCGGACGCCCCCGCGCACCCGTGACCATCCGGGGCCTGGGCGCGCGCACGCTCCTGGACGGCGGCCTGGGCGGCACCCCGCGCGACTCCATGCTCCCGGATCTGCGCCACTTCGCCTTCTTCAAGGCCGTGGGCTGCTCCTGGCTGGAGTTCGAGAACTTCCACGCCGCCAGCTGCTGGCCCTGCCTGCTCTACATCCAGGACAGCTCCTACGTCACCGTGCGCCGCGTCACCTGCGTGGACAGCCGCTACATGGTCTACGCGCGCGGCCAGGACACGCACCACATCCTCCTGGAGGACAACCGCTGGACCCAGGACCCCACCGGCTCCATCTGGCGCGACCTGCTCTGGCTCGACGCCAAGCGCAAGCGCTACTTCTACTACAACGGCGGCATCTTCGGCAGCCTGGGCATCCCCGGCAGCGTGGTGATCCGGCGCAACGAGATCGCCGACGCCTTCAACGGCATGCGCATGAAGGCCGACAGGAAGCCCGCCTACGCCCAGAACCACAACGTGGAGTTCACCGGCAACACCCTCACGCGCATCCGCGACAACGTGGTGGAGCCCGAGCGCCAGGCCCACAACTGGTGGGTGAGCCACAACCGCATCCGCGACGCCCACGCCTGGTTCTCCCTGGACGAGGTGGAGGGCGGCTTCTGGTATTTCTTCGCCAACCGGGGCGTGGCCGTGGACCCTCCCGGCACGGAGCTGGACCCCAACCGGGGCGGCAAGGTCTACAAGTACGACAAGAAGGGCGGCATGCCCCGGGGGCCGGTGTTCGCCTTCCACAACAGCTGGCTGCTGCGCGCCTCGCTCATCAAGAGCGGCAACACCACGCGCCTGCAGCACCTCTCCAACGCGGTGCTCTTCACCGAGCGCACGCAGGACGAATCGCTCTCGGACTGCGGCGCGCCCCCGCCCCCCGGACCCGACGACCGCTTCGCGGGCAAGGACTTCCTGCGCAAGGCCTGGCCCCGGGGCGTGCGCCTGGACGGCGACCTGACCAACATCGCCTTCCCGGCGCGCTTCAAGGCCCTGGGCCAGGAGCGCCGCGGCAGCGAGGTCCCCGGCGCGGCCTATGCGGACCCCGAGGCCTGGGACATGCGCGTGGACCCGCCCGCGCCGCCGGGCGTGCCCGTGGTCCTCAAGCCCCGTAGGGACTGGCCGGGCAGGCGCGCCTGGCGCTCTCCGGCGGGCGCGCCGGCCGGGGCCTGCGACGCCTCGGGGAGGCTCATGGACGGACCGGCCTTCGTGTTTCTCAAGCCGGAGAAGGCCCCCGACGGCTACGCGGAGCGTCCCCGCCTGGTGCGCCTGGCGCGCGAGGGGGCCAGGCTGGACCTGTACTTCTCGGCGCGGCTGGCCGGACCGGGGCCGGTGGAGCTGGTGGCGGAGTCGTCAAGCGGCGCGCGGGCCATGGTGCGGGCCGAGGTGGACGGGCGGGTGCTGCGCGCGCTCCTGCCGGAGGTCTTCGAGGGGTGGGAGTTGGCGTCGGTGCTGGTTCCGGCGGGGCTCAAGGGCGCGGACGGCGAGCCGGTGACGGCCTGGGCCGCGTCGTTCCCGGGGTTCGGCTTCCACGGGGAGGACGAGGACGATCCGGGACCGGCCAGGCCGGTCTGCTTCTGCGATTGCGGGTGCGAGGAGCGCTGAAGGGCCTGTCCTTCGGGCAGTCCTATCGCTGGATTTCCGGCCCGTCTGGAGACGGGCCTGGCGCTGGATGTCCGGCCCGCCTGGAGACGGGCCTGGCGCTGGATGTCCGGCCCGTCTAAAGACGGTCCATGGGGAACGACGCGTAGTAGTTCTCCCAGTCCTCGTCGAGCATCTCGGCGAACTGGGTCAACGGGAAATGTCTGCCGCAGGACCTGCAGCGCACCACGGCCTCGCGTCAGAGCCTGGCCGGATGGACCCGGCCGCCGCACTCCGGGCATTCGGGCGTCTTGAAACGCGGCCCGGACCTGAAAAACATCATCCGCAACACTCCAGGAAGAATACGCGCCGCCCGGGCGGGGTTCGCCGGTAGTCAAACGCGCAGGAAATGGCTATAAGGACTTCAGCGCCGGATGCAAGCCGTTTCCACCCGTCCCGGCGCGAGGAAGAGGCCCATGAGCGACGACTGGGGGTCCACCGGAATCCCGGAGGACAACACCAAACTGCCCCTTGTCCCCAAGGTCCGCAGCCTCCTTGCCCAGGACAAGGCCCTGGCCGCAGGCGAGGACATGCAGGGCTTCTCCTCCCGGCAGACCTTCTACGGCTTCCGGCAACCGTCCACCAATCTCCGCACCCCCGAGGTGGACCTGGGGCGCTCTTCGATCTGGGCTCCTGACGCAAAC
>NZ_JBZVFJ010000130.1:0-10311 GCF_058402725.1 Fundidesulfovibrio sp.
GTCCACGGCATGGGCCGGGCTTGAGCCGCAGCAGCTCCAGTCTGGCACGTCGGCGCGTAGTCCGGCGGAATCCGGATCGTCCTCCTGTTCGGGCGCGGCGTAGTAGGGGGAACCCACCTTGAGGCCGGGCAGGGCGCGGGAGGGCGCGCCGCGCGTGCGGGAGAGGCCGAAGTCGGTGATCTTGACCTGATCCTCGCCGGAGATGAGCAGGTTGAAGGGTTTTATGTCGCGGTGCACGAGCCCTGCGTGGTGGAGCCTGGCCAGGCCTTCGAGGGTCTGGAGTGCGTAGCCGGTGGCGCGGGGCAGCGGGAGGGCGCGGGTGGGCTCCTCCACGCGGTCGGACTCTCCGAGAACCTGCCCCAGGTCCCGACAGAAGTAGTCCATGAGGAAATAGGGCCTGCCCTTGCTGCGCCCGAAGCCCCGCACGGCGGCGATGTTGGGGTGGTCGAGCCCGGCCAGGGCCACGGCCTCGGCCACGAAGCGGCGCTCGATCTCGCGGCGTCCCCAGAGGCTTTCGAGGAAGGGCCTGGGCGAGAGGAGCTTCAGGGCATGGATGCGCCCGGTGACGGGCTCTTCCACCTTGAAGACCGCGCCCATGCCGCCGCGGCCGAGCAATCCCCGGATGCGGTAGCGCCCGATGCGGCGCACGGGTCAGTCCGGGTCGGCCAGGCGCAGGGCGAAGGCCCGGGGCTGGCCGGCGTCGAGGATTTTGCGGGCGGCGCGGGCGGCGTCGTACTCCACGCAGTGCACGGTGAGGGTGCTTGAGGCGGTGTCGAAGAGGCAGTATTTGGCGCGCGGGTCGCCGTCGCGGGGCTGCCCCACGGACCCGGCGTTGACCAAGTGACGCCAGGAGGGGTCGAGCAGGTAGGCCCCCTGCGCGATGCGCTGGTTGCGCAGGCCGTCCGGGGCCAGGCTCACCAGGCGCAACTGGTGGGTGTGGCCGATGAAACAGACCGTTTCGGGCAGATGGGCCAGCACGTCGCACACATGGGCGGAGGAAGCCTGGAAGAGGTAGGTGTCCACCTCGTCGGGGGGCAGACCGTGCACGAAGCGGCAGCCCTCCAGGCTCAGATGGGGCGGCAGGCAGGAAATCCACTGGCGGTTGTCGGGGGAGAGGCGCGCCCTGGCCCAGCGCACGGCATCCCAGGCGAGGGGGTTGAAGCGCCGTCGTGATTTTGGGTCGGCCACGCCCATCTCGTGGTTGCCCAGCACGGCCAGGGCCTGCCGGGAGCGCACCAGGGAGACCACGGCGTCGGGATCGGCCCCGTAGCCCACCAGGTCGCCCAGGCAGATCACCGGAGAGTCCGGCGCGGCCAGCCTCCCGGCGTCTTCGAGTACGGCTTCCAGGGCTTCGAGGTTGGCGTGGATGTCGGAAAGTACGATGAGGACCATGGGCTTGGGGCGTGGCAGGCGGCGTCAGCTCTCCGTTGAGGCCATGGCGCACTCGGCGAGGGATTCGCGGATCTTGGCGTCGAGGTCCGCAGGGTCCACCGGTTTGGAGACGAACCGGCGGCAGTTGATGGCCCGGGCGCGTTCCAGAGTCGGCTGGTCGTTGCAGGCCGAGACGAAGACCACGGGCACGTGGCGCACCAGGCGGATGCGCCGCGCCGCCTCGATGCCGTCGAAACTGCCGTCGAGCATGATGTCCATGAGCACGAGGTCCGGGGCCAGTTCCTCCGCCATGCGCACCGCGTCGGGACCCGAGTGGGCCACGCCCAGCAGGGCATATCCCAGGCGCTTCACCTTGTTGGAAAGGTCGAGGGCGATGATGCGCTCGTCCTCGACGATGAGAATCCCACTGCCTCCCATCCAGCACCTCCGGCGCGATGCGGTCCTGGTATACGGCGGGACCGTTCCTCGCCCCATAACACCCCGCAGGCGGCGTCAGCAACGAAAAAGGCCGACTGAACCGGCCTTTCGCTGGATTCAAACCCCATTTCCTGGCTTTTGGAGGGTCGGCTGGGGGCATAAGAGCCCCCGAACGGGCTTCTCGGCCCTAGGCGCCGACGTCCCTCTCAAGGCCGGTTGTCCCGGCCTTGAGAACGTCGCCTATGTGGTCAATTGCTCATCTGCGCCCTGAGCCAGTCCTTGATCACCGGCGTGGGGGCATAAATGCCCTTGTTGAAACCCACCTCGTCCATGAACTCCTTCTTGAGTTCATCGGGTAGTGAGAGCACAGCCAGCTCCCGCGCCTCGTCGCACGTCCTGCGGATGAGCGAGAGGGTGGGCTCGGGTTCCCAGGTGTTGACCACGAAATACGTGGTGGAATCGCTGCGGTGGCGCACGGGCTTGAAGTCGTTCAGCCAGCAGTTGTTGCCCCACTCCAGGTAGAGGGTCACGGCCGCTTCGGGGGTCATTTCCCAGTCCACGTCGTATTCCTTGAATTCCTTGAGCTGGCCCATCTGATTCTCCTTCAGGAGGTGGTTTTCAATGGTTGACCCTTTTTTAATAATCATTCGAAGAACCAGGTCAAGGATTTTTCCGACGTTCCAGGACAACTTGCCCGACGGAGGTTTCCCGAAGAACCCCGTCCAGTACGAGGGAAACGCTTGCGGCGTCCTTCGCGGCCGACTCCAGGGCCTGGAGAATGCGCGGGGCATCCTGTCCGGCCTCCGGGAGCAGGCGGCCCAGAGCCAGGGCTGCCCATGCCCGGCTTGGGGCGTCCTCTTCGGCCAGCCCCCGCAGCAGGCCTTCCAGCCCGGCCAGGGCCAGCTCCGGGCGCGCCTCGGCCAGGATGGCCAGCCCTGCGTAGACGCCCCGGCGCAGGGGGGCGTGGTCGATGTAGGTGTCGCCGGTCTTGCGGTCGCTCTCGAAAAGGTAGGAGGCCAGCACGCGGTGGAATTCCCGGGCCAGCTCGGGCTGTGCGGCCAGAATCTCCCCGAAGGTTTCGGGGACGCCCCAGGCGATGTTGCCCGACTCCTCGTTGAGCCGCCACATGAGCTGGCGCATGAGCTGGCGGGCGTCCTCGGGGCGCTGGCCGAAGAGTCGCGCGGCGGTGCGGCCGAAGGCCGTCGCGGCGCGTGCCGCGATCACCGGGTCGGGCTCCAGGAGGAATGCGTAGAGCGGCCCCACGAGGCTCTTGGGCGGAAGCGTTTCCAGGTGCGCCAGCCCCGACGGCCAGGGCTCGGCGGCCAGCGCTTCACGGACGGTCTGGCGCATTGCGCGCAGTTTTCCCACGGTGATGCTCCTTGCGTGGCGTCCCGGAAAGTGTTCCCGGGCCGTTTTCGGCCGTTTCCGGCGGTTACGGCGGGTGTGCCGTCTTGCGCCCACATGCCCCTGCACCTCCATGTACCCTTTTCAAAAAGCTTTTTCCACGTATCATGCGTCTCGCCATCTTCGCGGCAGACCCTGGAAGGAAGCCCGATCCGCGAAGCGTGACGCAACCTGGAGGAGGAGCACCTCATGGATCATGCCCGGCGCATTGCCGAAACGGCCCGAAAACACGGGCTTCCCGAAGCGCTCGTGGAAGCCGTGGTCAACGTCGAATCCGGCGGCGACCCCTGGGCCACCCGCTACGAACCGCGCTTTTTCGAACGCTACCTGCGCGACAACCCCGGCGTGCGGGCAAAGGCCCCGTGCAATCTGGAGACCGAACGCCGCGCCCAGGCCACGTCCTGGGGACTGATGCAGGTGATGGGCGCCACGGCGCGCGCCATGGGGTTCGAAGGCCCGTTCCTCTCGGCCCTCTGCGACCCTGACCGGGGCCTTGATGTCGGCTGCGCCTGCCTGGCCCGCCAGCGGGACCGTCACCTGGCTGACCACGGCTGGCAGGGCGTGGCCGCCGCCTACAACGCGGGCAGCGTGCGGCGCGACCCCGACGGACGCTTCGCCAACCAGGACTACGTGGACAAGATCGCCCGCCGACTCGGCGGGAGGTGGCCTTCGTGAAGACGCGCCTGGCGGCTGTCTTCCTGCTGTTGTTGGCCACGGCCCCGGCATGGGCCTTTTCCGGACGCGTCTCCAACGTGCACGACGGCGACACCCTCACCGTGAACGGCACGCGCGTGCGCCTCTACGGCATCGACGCCCCCGAGCTGGCCCAGCCCGGCGGCCCCGCCTCGCGGGACTTCCTGGCCTCGCTGGTCGAGGGGCGCGCCGTGGAGGTGAAGGTGATGGACACCGACGCCTACGGCCGCAAGGTGGGGCTCGTGCGCGCGCCCGGCGCCGGCGACGTGAACGCCGCCATGGTCAAGGCCGGACATGCCTGGGTCTACCGGAAGTACTGCCAGGACTGCTACGCCATGCTGCTTGCCGAGAAGCTCGCCCGCTACCGTTCCCTCGGCCTGTGGGGCGAACCCGGCAAGCCTGTGGCCCCGTGGGCCTGGCGCAAACGACACGGGAGAAACCGATGACCCATTCGATCGACGACAAACGCTCGCGCGCCAAAGGCCGGAAGGCGGCCAGGCCGTGAGCGAACGCCTTAAACCCCTGATCAAGGAGGCGCTGCGCGAAGCCCAGGAAGAGGGACTGTTGCGCCCGGGATGCTGCTCCTCCTGCGACCTGGCCCCGGGAGAACACGCCCGGCATCACATGCACCTGCGGGACGCCTTCTCCCTGCGCAGCCGCGTGATCAACACCCTGGCGGCCACCCTGGCGGGCGGCGGACTGGCGTGGCTGGGGCTGGCCGTCTGGGAGAAGCTGGCGCGCCAGCTGACCCGGTAGGCGCCGTGCCTCCCGCGAGAAAGAAGCCCCGCAAGGGCGTGCCCGGATGCAGGCGCGCGGTGAAGCTCCTGGACGAGAAGGTGATGGACGTCCTGGAGAGCCTGCTGGACGCCGACGACGACAAGGTGCGGCTTGCGGCCGCCAAGGAGATCAAGGAGATCGCCCGCCAGGTTCCCGACGAGGAGCCGGACGCGCAGGCCCGTCAGCCCGGGCGGGTGTTCCTGGTCACCGGCATCGACCGCAAGCCCGGAGAATGAAACAGCCCGGGGGGCGAATGCCCCCCGGGTTTTCGTTTTCCGTGCGATGCCGCCTTCTTCCGCTACCAGCCCCTGTAGTAGCCTCTGTGATGCCGGTGGTAATACTTGGGCGGCGGAGGCGGCGGCACATACCCCCTCCAGCTGCCGTTCGCGTAGCCCTGGGCATATCCCTGGGCATAACCCGTGCGGTAACCGTAGGCGGGCGGCGGAGGCGGCGGCGGGGGGGCCGGGTAGTAGCTGGAAGGCCCGCCCAGTGAAAGGGTGACTCCCCACGAAGGACCGTACGAGTAGGCGCACGCCTGGCTGGAAAAGACCAGCACCACTGCGGCGGCAAGCATCAGGTGTCTCATGGCGAAACCTCCTGACCGGCTACTTCAGGGATCGTGCCATGAGAAATAACATGCAATATCTGGCTGTTGCCAACTCGTCACAGCCAGTCGGTTACGGTTCCTGCACTTGAAGAACGCTTTTTGCGCATCGCTCCAGTCGGCAGCGCTCTCCTTGCGAACGTCTCCAACTCTACGATCTCCGGCCCTTTGCCTGCCGCAGTGATCCTTCCATCTCACCTGGTTCCCCAGCGGATCATGTGGCTCCTCACGGTTCCTTCTGTGCCAGTCTTCTGCCCGGCGGCCATACTTGACAGGCCATGCTTCAAACAGTATCGGCACTCTTGATTTCGATTATCAATTTCACACAGGTGCTCCATGTCCCCTCAGCTGAAGCTCTTCCTGCTGCTGGCGCCCGTCTCGGTGCTGCCGTCCCTCGCCGCCTTGGCGCTGCTGGAGTCGGGGCGCGAGCGCCAGGCCCTGGCCGTGTTGGCGGTACATGCCGCTCTGGGGTTGGGCCTGCTGCCCTTTTTCGCGCGCTTTGCCCTTCACGTCAGCGTGTTCAAGGAGTTGGCCAAGGTTTGCGACTTCGCGGCCAGCCTGCGCAGGGGGATCTTTCCCGAGCCTTTCGCCCTGCCCGTGGAACAAGAGGATGAAAACCTGCTCCTGCGCCTGAAGCGCTCCCTCAACTGGATGCTCCACTCCCTGGACAGCCGGGAGAAGTCTCTCCTCGGGCGTCTGGCAGAGACGGATCAGGCACGCCGGGACATGGAGGACGCCAGCCGCACCGACCCTCTCACGGGCCTCGGCAACCGTCGGCACTTCGAGCAGGTGCTGTCCGGTCTTCCTCCCGTGAACGGCTGCAACGGGGCCTCCCACCGCCTGCTGCTGGTGGATTGCGACAAGTTCAAGAGCGTCAACGACACCTACGGGCATCTAGCCGGGGACGAAGTGCTGCGCGCGTTGGCCGCCATCATGCAGGAATGCCTCCGCTCCGACAGCGACTGGGCCTTCCGGCTGGGCGGGGACGAATTCGCGGCCCTCCTTGCCTGCTCCGGGGAGCAGGCGCGCCTTGTGGCCGAACGCATTCGCGAGCGCTTCAAGCTGGCCAACGGAAGGGGGTGCACCCTCTCCATGGGGATCACCTCCTGCCTGCCCGCGCCGGGACGGCCCGGCAACTGGAACAAAGTGATCGCACGGGCCGACGCGGCCGTCTACGAGGCCAAGGGGGCGGGGGGCGACGCCGTCAGGGAGCGCTGAGGTCCGCAGTCCCGCCCGCTCGCGCGGGTTCGCCGCACGCGCCGCAGCGTCCGCAGGGGCCGTCGGGGCAACGAGGAGACGGCCTGCCGGAGACATAGCGCTCCCATTCGGCACGGAGCACGGCGCGCTCCACGCCCACGTCCACACACTCCCAGGGGAACGCCTCGTCCGGCGCGCGCTCCCGGTCCAGCACCGCCGACACGTCGCCGTTCCAGGCGTGCAGGGCCTTGCGCCAGCCGCGCTCACCGGCCAGGACCGACAGCTCCGCCAGTTCCTCTCCGCCCCGCGCCAGGAGCCCCTGGAGCCTGGCCCAGAAGGGACGCTCGCCCTCCAGCCGGACCCCTTTCAGCGGTTTCACGACGGATTCCATCCAGGCCCAGCGTTCCTCCAGGGCGGCCTCGCCGGACATAGGAGCCCACTGCATGGGCGTGAAGGGCTTGGGCACCAATGGGTTCACGCCGAGGGTCATGTGGCCGATGCCCTTTTTGCCGGAGCCCACGCGCCCCGCGCGGCAGACCTCGGCCAGGAAGCGCGCCAGCTCCTCGTAGTCGGCGTCCTCCTCGCCCGGCCAGCCCATGATCAGGTAGCTCTTCAAGTGGTTCACGCCGCGCGCGGCGGCCAGGGACACGGCGCGCAGGAAAGCTTCCTCGTCCAGGTGCTTGTTGGCCTTGCGGCGGATGCGCGCGCTGGGGCCTTCCAGGGCCAGGGTCAGGGTGCGCAGGCCCGCATTGCGCAGGATGTCCAGAAGCTCTTCCGTCACGCCCGAGGCGCGCACCGAGGAGAGCGTGAACTTGATCTTTTCGGAGGCCAGCCAGCGCAGGAACTCCTGGAGGTCCGGCCAGTCCGTGAGGGCCGTGCCCACGAGGCCGACCTTCCTGGGCCTGGCGTCCGCGACGGCCTCGCGCAGGTCCTCGACGCGGGCGTGCCTGGGGGGGCGGTAGACGAACCCTGCCGCGCAGAAGCGGCAGGCGTGGGGGCAGCCCCTGTTCACCTCCAGGAGCATGGCGTCCTTGAACTCGGCCTCGTTGGACACGAACACCGAGCAGGCCGGGTCTTCCAGAACGCGCCCGGAGGCAGGCCACACGCGGCGCACCGGGGTGGCGCTGCGTCCGGGAACATAAACGCCCGGGCGCGTGGCCATCCATTCCACCGTCTCGGCCTTGGAGGCGCCGTCCAGAACAAGCCGGGCCGCGCCTTCCAGCAGGTCCTGCAACCCCGCCTCGGCCTCGCCCACGAACCAGGCGTCCAGGACAGGGGCCAGCGGTGCGGGGTTCAAAAAGGCCAGCGGCCCGCCTCCCAGGAGGATGGGGAAGTCGGGCCGCCGGCTCGCGAGGAGAGGGACGCCGCAGGAGTCGAGCGCCTGCGCCAGGACCGCGCCGTCGAGCTCGAAGGCCAGGGAGAAGGTCGCCAGCGGGAACGCGTCCAGGGGGAGGGACGTGTCCTGCGACCTTGGAACCTCTTTCTTCGCGGAAAGAAAGAAGCGTTCCACCCGGAGCCACGGGCTTCGCGAAGCCAGCCGGTAGACCGCCTGCCAGCCCAGGGCGGCGTAAGCCGCCCGCACGGGGCCGGGATAGGCCAGGGCCACCGGAAGCCGTCCGCCGGGATCAGGCAGGACGGGCTTCTGGCTGCCGAAGTAGACGGTGCGCGACGTGGCGATCACTCCTTCACGGCGTCACTGCACGGGGACAAACTACCTCCTAGTCCGCCTGCATGCGGATGAAGGCCGGGACCTCGAACTCGTCCTCATCGAAGACGAAGTCCTCGCTCCCGGGCTGATGGGTCTTGTACTGGGCGATGCCGGCCGGATCGGGCGACCCCTTGCGTCCTCGGCGCAGGTAGGCCGGGATGGTCAGGTCGTTGTGGTGCGTGGCCATGATGCGCTCGGTGCGCGGGCTGGCCACATGGGCCTTGGGGGCCTCGCGCAGGGGCTCCTGGATGGGCTCCAGCTCGCGCACGGCGTCGCGGTGGACCTCCCGCACGGGCTCGCGGTGCACCTCGGCGGCGCGCAAGGGCTCGGTGTGCGCGGCGGCCGCCTGGGACACGGCCGGATGCACGCTCACCTTGGCCGACTGGGACTTGAGCCTGCTCAACTCCTCGGCGCTCTCGATGCCCGTGGCGATGACCGTGATGCGGATTTCGTCGCCCGCGTTCTCGTCGAACACGGTGCCGAAGAACACCTTGGCCTCGTCGCTCACGGCCTCGGTGATGGTGGAGGCGGCCTCGTCCACTTCCTCGATGGTCAGGTCGGGGGAGCAGGTGATGTTCATGAGCACGCCCTTGGCCCCGTCGATGGTCACGTCTTCCAGCAGCGGGCTGGTGATGGCCTTCTGGGCGGCCTCCTTGGCGCGGTTCTCGCCCCGCGCCACGCCGAAGCCCATCATGGCCATGCCCATCTCGCTCATCACGGCCTTCACGTCCGCGAAGTCCAGGTTGATGAGGCCCGGCACCATGATCAGGTCGGAGATGCCCTTCACCGCGTAGAAGAGGATCTCGTCGGCCTTCTTGAGCATCTCCATGAAGGTGGCCTTCTTGGAGGCGAGGGTGAGCAGCCGGTCGTTGGGAATGGTGATGATGGAGTCCACCTGCTCGCGCAGCGCGGCGATGCCCTTTTCGGCGGCCAGCAGGCGTTTGCGGCCCTCGAAGTAGAAGGGCTTGGTGACCACGCCCACGGTGAGAGCCCCGGCCTCCTTGGCCGCCTGGGCGATCACCGGGGCCGCGCCCGTGCCCGTGCCGCCGCCCATGCCGGCGGTGACGAACACCATGTCGGCGTCCGAGATGGTCTTGCGGATCTGGTCGATGGACTCCAGGGCCGCGTCGCGGCCGCAGTCCGGGTTGGCGCCCGCGCCCAGGCCCTTGGTGAGCTTGTCGCCCAGCTGGATCTTGAACTCGGCCTTGGACTTGTGCAAGGCCTGGATGTCCGTGTTGGCGGTGATGAACGTCACGCCGCGCAACGCCGAACAGATCATGTTGTTCACCGCGTTGCCGCCGCCTCCTCCTACGCCGACAACCTTGATGCGTGCGTTCGATTCCATGTCGATGTCATAGATTTCCATGTCCCCTCCTCCTTGAGACGCAAAAAGTTCCCCCTGAATGAACGTCGCCACGTTCGCCCCCTACTTCACATCCACGAACCACTTCCGCATGCGGCCCAGGATGCGGTTGAACACTTTCTCGTCGGAGCGGATGCGGAAGCGCTTGTCCGTGCCTTCCTTCTCCGCGCCGTACATCAGCAAACCCACGGCCGTGGCGTACATCGGGCTGTTCACCACGTCCTTGAGCCCGCCCACGCGCATGGGGAAGCCCACGCGGGTCGGCAGGTTGAAAATCTGCTCGCCGAGTTCCTGGATGCCCTCGATGAGGGCCGTCCCGCCCGTGAGCACCACGCCTGCGGCGATGGAATTCTTGAGCCCGCTCTTGATGAGCTCCTGGTCCACGAGTCCCAGCATTTCCTCCACGCGGGGCTCGCAGATCTCCGAGAGCACCTGGCGCGAGAGCCGCCTGGGCTCGCGTCCGCCCACGCTGATCACCTCGATCACCTCGTCCTTGCGCACGAGGTCCGAGAGGGCGCAGCCGTACTTGATCTTGATCTTCTCCGCGCTGGCCATGGGCGTGCGCAGTCCGAAGGCGATGTCGTTGGTGAGGTTGTTGCCCCCCAGCGCCAGCACCGAGGTGTGCTTGATGGAATCGTTGGAGAACACGGCCAGGTCCGTGGTGCCGCCGCCCAGGTCCACCAGGGCCACGCCGATCTCGCGTTCCTCCTCGGTGAGTACGGCCTTGGCCGAGGCCAGGGCCTCCAGCACGATGTC
>NZ_JBZVFJ010000131.1:0-10176 GCF_058402725.1 Fundidesulfovibrio sp.
CCCCGAGGCCCGGCAGTCCATGGCCAGCCGATTGAGCAGGGCCAGCCCCGCCCCCGTAAGGCGCACCGAGGCGTCCAGGCGCACCGCCAGGGCCTCGCCCTTGCGCGAGGCCTCGCCGACCAGGGCCTCCAGACGGGCCTCTGAATCGGCCGAGAGCCGTCCCCGCGCGTCCAGCACCGTGGCCCCCGCAACGCTGCGGCGCGCAACCTGCCCCGCCTCCTCGCGCCGGGCGTCCAGGCGCTCCTGCACACGGGCCAGGGCCTGGGCCAGCGCCTCGGCGCGGATGGGCTTGTCCAGGAAGTCCGCCGCGTCCAGCCCCAGCGAGGTGAGCACCAGCTCCACGTCGCCGTGCCCCGTGACCACCACCACCTCGGCCTGGGGGTCCATGGCCTTGATGCGCGCCAGCACCTCCAGCCCGTCCATGTCGGGCATCTTCACGTCGGTGAAGACGATGCCCGGCCGCTCCCGGGCGAAGACCTCCAGGCCCTCGGCCCCGCTCGCGGCCGTGAGCGCACGGTACCCCATGGCCTCCAGGAGGAGGCTGAACATGGTCAGCGTGGGCTTCTCGTCGTCGACGACCAGCACGGTGCGCATGATGCCCCCTGCGGCCGGTCGGATGGCTCCGGCCCGCGCGGCAATATGTTTTTTCTAGCCAGTAACCCGGCGCGGCGTTCCTGTCCAGAAAGCTCGGGACGCTACACACCTCTCGTGCGCCCTGCGGGAGGCCTACCGGAGGCCCCGGCCTACGCAGATTCGGGATCGGACAGCGCGGCGCGCTTGTCCTCCAGCTCGGCCCAGCGGGCGTAAAGCCGGTCCACCTCGGCCTGGGCCTCGTCGCGCCGGATCAGGCGGGCCTCCAGCTCGCTGGCCACGTGGGCCACGGCCGGATCGGCCAGCTCCTCCTCGCGCGCGGCGAGGGCCGTCTCGGCCTCTCCGATGACCGCCTCCATGCCCTCCAGTTCCCGCTCCTCCTTGTAGGTGAGCTTTTTGGCCGGACGTTTGGCAGGGCGGCGCGGCGGCTCCGCTTCGCGCCGCTCGCGGGGGGCCTGGGCCTCGCGGAGGTGGGCGTCCCACTGTTCCAGGGAGGCCAGGGGCACGGCCAGGCCCTGGCCGTCCAGGCCCAGCAGGGCCGTGGACACGGCGTCCAGGAGGTAGCGGTCGTGGGTGATGAGGGCCACGGCGCCGGGGAAGTCCCGCAGGCTCTCCTCCAGGACCTCCAGGGTGGGGATGTCCAGGTCGTTGGTGGGCTCGTCCAGCAGAAGCACGTCGGCCGGGCGCAGCATGAGCCGCGCGATGAAGAGCCGCGCCTGCTCGCCGCCCGAGAGCAGGCCCACGGGCAGGTCCAGCTGGTCGGGCCGGAAAAGGAAGCGCTTGGCCCAGGTGGCCACGTGGACCTGGCGGCCCTGGTGGACCACGGCGTCGCCGTGGGGGGCCAGGGCGCGGCGCAGGCTCTCGTCGGGGTCGAGCTGTTCGCGGGCCTGGTCGAAATAGGCCGTCTCCAGGGCCGGGGCGCGCCGCACCGTGCCGCGCGCGGGCTCCTGCTCCCCGGCCAGGATGCGCAGGAGCGTGGACTTGCCCGACCCGTTGGCCCCCACCAGCCCCAGGCGCGTGCCCGGCGAGAACACCAGGTCCAGGCCGTCGAAGAGCGTGCGCCCGCCCGCGTCGTGCCCCAGGCCCTCCACGGTGAGCAGCCTGCGCGTCTGGCGGCCGCCGCCCTGGAAGTCGATGCCCGCGCTGCCCGCCTGGGCGTTGCGCTCCTTGGCGCGGGCCAACTCGCCCATGAGCCTCCCGGCCTCGTCAATGCGCGCCTTGGCCTTGGTGGTGCGGGCCTTGGCCCCCCGGCGCAGCCACTCCACCTCGCGCCGCACCCTGTTGGCCAGGGCCGACTCGTACCCGGCCTGGGCCGCGCGGTACTCCTCGCGCCGCTCCAGCAGGGCCGAATAGGGGCCTTCCACGTCCAGGCAGCAGCCGGGATAGGCCGGAGAGAGCTCGATCATGCGCCGGGCGGTGTTCTCCAGGAAGGCCCTGTCGTGGCTGATCACCACGAAGGCGAAGCGCGCGCCCAGGAGGAAGCGCTCCAGCCAGAGGGTGGATTCCAGGTCCAGGTGGTTGGTGGGCTCGTCCAGGAGCAGGAGGTCCGGGTCCTGGACAACGGCCCGGGCCAGGGCCAGGCGCTTGCGCCAGCCGCCCGAGAGGGATTCCACCGGCTGCGTGGGGTCGGAGAACCCGGTGCGCGAGAGGGCCTCGCCCACGCGCACGTGGAGCTGGGCGTCGTCCAGGCCCAGCCCGGCCAGGGCAAGGGCCACGGCCTGCTCCACGGTCTCTACCCCCGGGAAGGCGTCCTGCTGCTCCACCCAGGCCAGGCGGGCCTGGCGGCGCAGGATGCGCTCCCCCGCGTCCGGGGCCTCGGCCCCGGCCAGGATGCGCAAGAGCGTGGACTTGCCCGATCCGTTGGCCCCGATGAGGCCCACGCGCTCGCCCTCGTGCAGGGTGAGGGCCACTTCCGAAAACAGCGTGCGCGCGCCGTGGGCCTTGGCGACCCCGCGCAGGGAGACGATGGTGCTCATGACGAGCCAGGGCATAGGGCATCGGGCGGGCCACGTCAAAGCCCGCGCGACGCCGGGCGCGGCGGACCGGCCACCCGCGGCGGCCATGCCGGGCCTGCCGGAGGCGCCTGACAGGACGGGCCGGAGCGCATGCCCCGGCCCGCCAGTGTTTCAAGGCCTGGGAGGCAGTCTCCCTCCCGGCCGACGGTGGCCTAGTGTTGCGTCCTCATAATCCGTCCATACGGACTCTTGAGGCAATCATACAAAACCATTGATTTTAATTTTGAAAAACATTTCATGTTTTTCAAAATCACGACACTAGAGGCCCTTCTCGAACTTGCGCAGGGCCAGGCGGAAGGCCGCCACCACGTAGGTGTCGCAGTCCACGCAGTCGCCCGTTTGCTCGGGGGGCGTGATGCCCGCGCGCAGATCGTCTCCGGAGATGGACCACGCGGCGTCCAGGTCCTTGCCTTTGGCGGTCTGGATGAGGGCCGCCAGCCACTGGCGGCTGTAGGGGCATTCCACCGCGCCGCCCACGTCCTCGACCGAGTCGTTCCTGATGAGGATCTGCAAGTCGATGGGGCGCTTGCAGAACGTGCTGCCGTAGACGACCCGGGACGTGAAGGCGTCCAGCGGCTTCAGCTCCGGGCCGGATGTGTCTGATTGCTTGACCATGTCGTCGTCTCCCTTGGACGCGCCCCGGGCCGTGAGCCCGGAGAGCCTGCCCAACCTGCCTTGATGCGGGCGGCCCTCACGCCCGCATTCGGTTGCCCGTTCCGGCCGTTGCCCCACCGGGTCCGGCCGGACGCCTCACGCGCTTCAGGAGGCCTTGCCGTGCACGCCCAGGGCGATGAGGATGTCCCACATGGCGATCACCCCCACGAGCTTCGTGCCCTCGAACACCGGCATGCCGGCCACGTTCTTCTCCTCCATCACCTTGGCGGCGTCCTGGAGCGAGTCCTCGGGCGAGGCCGCGACGAGCTTGACGTTCATGACGTCCGCCACGCGCACGGCCGTGGGGTCCAGGCCCGGCGCAATGACCTTGGCGATCATGTCGCGCACGGTGACGGCCCCGTAGATTTCCCCGGCCTTGTCCACCTCGACCATGAGCCGGCGCATGTTGTTCTCGGCCATGATGCGCATGGCCTGGGCCGCCGTGGCGTCCTTGCCCACAAACATGATCCGCTTGGACATGGCGTCTTTGACTTTCATCGTATCCTCCGATCGTTACGCTGTTTCGCGCGCTCTGGCGCTTCCCCCGCCCTTGCCGGAACCTTCCGGGACTGGGCCCCACTTCCCGACCACCGGAGGCCTCGCACGATCCGTGCCTAATGTGAAATTTATAACAGACTCAAATGCAAGGCAATACGCAGCCGCCGATTCCCGCTACGGACACCAGGTGTCAGGTTTCTTTCCAGTCGGCAAAAAATTCTTGAAAATCCGATCGTTGAAGACGGAATGGCGCGCCAAGGCGGGCCAGGCCCCCGGGAATCTTTACATCGGACGGTTTCCCGGCATAGTCGGAACATGGCGCGGCCCTTGCCTGACCGGCCGCGACGCCCAAGCCCCAGGAGGCCCCATGCCCCCGCGCGACGATCCTAAACCCCTGCTGAACTGGAGCATGAGCGTCCCGCTGCTTACCAACCGTTTCATGTTCCTGGATTTCCTGCGCTGGATGGGGCTCACCTGCCTGGTGATGGCCCTCATCGCCTGTTTGATCGGGCTCTTCGCGGGCGACGCCGGGGTGTTCCTGGGCGTGCTCCAGCTCTTCGGGGTCGTCTGCGCGGGCATGGCCCTGCTCTTCGTGCTGGTGATGCTCCTGTTTTTCGGCAACCGCCTGGACATGGCCTTCCGCCTGGACGAGCGCGGCGCGCACGCCCTGGTGGCCAGCCGCCGGGGCCGCGCCGCAAACCGCCTCGCCGTGATCCTGGGGACCCTGGCCGGCAAGCCCTCGGCCGTGGGCGCGGGACTCCTGGCCCAGGCCCAGGAGCACACCTTCGTGGACTACTCCCTGGTTCGCCGCGCGCGCTTCTCGCCCCGCCAGCGCGTGATCAGCCTGGGAACCTGGTGGCTGCGCACGGTACGCCTCTACTGCACCCCGCGAAGCTACCCCGAGGCCGAACGCCTGGTCCGCCAGGGCCTGGCGCGCAACGCTCGCCGGGCAAGAATCGTCGACGATCCGGCCTGATCCGCCCCCGACACCGCAAGGAGGCTCCCATGCGCCGACTTCTCGCCGCCGCCGTGCTGACCGTCCTTTTCAGCGTGTTCGCCGCCGCCCAGTCCCTCCAGGAGGCCGACCTGACCGTCCAACGCCTTGTCCCTCTGCGCATGGGCCACTTCAAGGTGGTCACCTCCAAGGGCGTCTACTCTGTCTGGCTGGATTTCGAGGACGGCGAGGAACGCTTCGAGCGCATCGCCGCCCCCGGCTCGGGCAGGACCGTGCGCGTCCGGCTGGAAAGGGCGACGACCCCCGGGGTCAAGGGGCACATCGTCGAGATTCGCTTCAACGAACAAGCCCTTGAAACCGACAAGCTTTCCAGCGCGGCGCCGGGACAGTGACGTACGCCGCTTGACCTGGGCGGAACATGCCTGTAACCGTTTTAAAGTCATGAAACCCAAGAACGTCGTGCCCCAGTCCGAACGGCTCGCCGCCATCCTGGAACGCCTCAAGGCCAAGGATCTGCGCCTCACTCCGCAGCGCCTGGCCATCGTCAAGGCCGTGCTGGCGCATCCGGGACACCCCACGGTGGAACAGATCCATCGCGAGATCCTGGGCGACTACCCCACCACCAGCCTGGCCACGGTCTACAAGACCGTGGGCCTGCTCAAGGCCGAGGGCGAAATCCTGGAACTGGGCTTCGGCGAACAGGGCAGCCGCTACGACGGACTGCGCCCCAGGCCGCACCCCCACATGATCTGCTCGCGCTGCGGCGAGATCCTCGACCTGGAACTCGACGGACTCGAAGACATCGTGGCCCGCTTCGCCGCAAGCACCGGCTACGCCGTGGACTCCCACCGCTTCGACGTGTTCGGCGTCTGCCCGCGCTGCAGGGAGTCCGACTAGTTCTTTTCCGTTGACAAGAATCATTCCTTCTGGAAAAGAATTATTCAGCCTCGCGGACGTTCGCTCCTGCCTCCCGCTCCAGAACGGTCCGACGGCTGTTCGCCTTGACGCCTCTCCGCATCTTCGCCTCTTCCGGCCGACGCCGTGTCGGCGAACCGTTGCGCACCCTTTCGCACAGGAGGACCACGTGCCCACGAAACGACTCACCACCAACGCCGGCGCCCCCGTCCCCGACAACCAGAACGCGCTCACCGCCGGGCCGCGCGGCCCCATGCTCCTCCAGGACGTGTGGTTCCTGGAGAAGCTGGCCCACTTCGACCGGGAGGTCATCCCCGAGCGGCGCATGCACGCCAAGGGCTCCGGGGCCTACGGAACCTTCACCGTCACCCACGACATCACCCGCTGCACCAAGGCCAAGATCTTCTCCGAAATCGGCAAGAAGACCGAACTCTTCGTGCGCTTCTCCACCGTGGCCGGAGAGCGCGGCGCGGCCGACGCCGAACGCGACATCCGAGGCTTCGCCATCAAGTTCTACACCGAGGAAGGCAACTGGGACCTCGTGGGCAACAACACCCCCGTGTTCTTCCTGCGCGATCCGCTGAAATTTCCCGACCTCAACCACGCCGTGAAGCGCGACCCGCGCACCAACCTGCGCAGCGCAAAAAACAACTGGGACTTCTGGACCTCGCTCCCCGAGGCCCTGCACCAGGTCACGGTGGTCATGAGCGACCGGGGCATCCCCGCCACCTACCGCCACATGCACGGCTTCGGCAGCCACACCTTCAGCTTCATCAACGCCCAGGGCGAACGCTTCTGGGTGAAGTTCCACCTCAAGAGCCAGCAGGGCATCAAGAACCTCACCGACGCCGAGGCCGAGGAACTCGTGGGGCGCGACCGCGAAAGCCACCAGCGCGACCTCTACGAGAGCATCGAAAAGGGCGACTACCCCCGCTGGACTTTCAGCGTCCAGGTGATGCCCGAAAAGGACGCCGCCAAGCTGCCCTACCACCCCTTCGACCTCACCAAGGTCTGGCTCCACTCGGACTATCCGCTCATGGAGGTGGGCGTGCTGGAGCTCAACCGCAACCCTGAAAACTACTTCGCCGAGGTGGAGCAGGCGGCCTTCAACCCGGCCAACGTGGTCCCGGGCATCGGCTTCTCCCCCGACAAAATGCTCCAGGGGCGCCTCTTCTCCTACGGCGACGCCCAGCGCTACCGCCTGGGCGTGAACCACCACCTCATCCCCGTGAACGCCGCGCGCTGCCCCTTCCACAGCTATCACCGCGACGGGGCCATGCGCGTGGACGGCAACCACGGCTCCACCCTGGGCTACGAGCCCAACAGCTACGGCGAATGGCAGCAGCAGCCCGACTTCGCCGAGCCGCCCCTGGCCCTGGACGGACCGGCAGACCACTGGAACTTCCGCGAGGACGACGCCGACTACTTCGCCCAGCCCGGCAAGCTCTTCCGGCTCATGACCCCCGCGCAGCAGGAGGCCCTCTTCGGCAACACCGCACGGGCCATGGGCGACGCGCCCCTGGAGGTCAAGCTGCGCCACGTGGGCAACTGCCTCAAGGCCGACCCGGCCTACGGCAAGGGCGTGGCCAAGGCCCTGGGCATCCCCGAGAGCGACCTGCCCAAGTAGCGGGAACGCCTGAACCGACCACAGGGCCGGGAAGGCGCACGCCGTCCCGGCCCTGCCGTTCGTACGCCCCCCCGAAGCCTTAGCGCCGCTCGCAGCACCGCCCCGGGGCTCCGTATCCCCTGACGGAGCGTCCAGCGAGCGCGCCCCCGCACACGCGCACCTCCGGGATTCCCGGCGCGACTCGCTGCACAACGGGGCTGCGCACAGGTGCAACTCCCTGCACATGACATTTCATACCTGCCAGGAATGCATTAATACAACAATCCATGGACACTGACGATACGCAAAAAGGAACCCATCTTGCATCGCTCAACGCGAAAACACGCCCGGCGTGCAGACTTTGCACATCACCCGGCGACGAATCTTCCTCAAGGAGCCCCCCATGAAGCGACTCGCCCTCCTCGCACTGCTGGCATCCGCCCCACTGCTGACCCCGGCCGCAATGGCCCAGGGACAGGGCCCTTCGGGATCCGTCGGACAGCCCCCGACCCCCGTCCTCTGCCCGCTTTGCCCGGCGACCGGCGGCGTCCAGCCCGGAACTTCCGGCCTGTCCCTGGGGCAGCTTCAGGGCGGCCCGACGGGGCAGCCCGCCGATCCGCTCTACCGGATGCTAGGCCCTGGCGACGGCTCCCAGCCCCGACCGCTGGACGGGTCCGGCTTCGGCAGCCCCTGGTAGGCTCGAAGACGCCCAGACTGCGGGAAGCCCCCGGCTGATTCCCCGGGGCTTCCCGTTGCGGCGCGCCACGGCCGGAACAAGCGCACCGGACCGCCTCCGGGAAGCGCCAACCGCCAGCTCGTGCCGCAGACGCGCTGTGCCTTGCCCCGCGACGCTCAGTCCGTGTCGTGCTCCACGCGCACCGTGATGCCGTAGCGCTTCAGGAAGGCCTTCCAGGCCGCCGTGGGATAGGGCCGCCGGGCCTCCAGGGCGCGGAAGGCCCCGTTCACGCAATTGTGCCAGTCGTAGGCGGCCACCCTGGCGCGCTGGACCGGGTTTTGCGCCCGTGACAGGGCCTCGAACGCGGCCGGGCACAACTTCCCCGGCTCCAGCACCTTGCCTGCGCTTTTGACCTCGAAGGGCGCGCGCAGGGCCTGCGGGTCCCACGTGCGCAGGTAGCGCAGCCTGGCCTCGGAGAGGGCCAGCACGAAGCCGTTCTCCTCCAGGCACCAGGCCTTCGCGGCCTCCAGCTCCCCGGGCGGGTCGCTCGCGGCCAGTTCCGCCATCAGGGAGCGCGCGCCGCGCAGGTTCACCTCGGCGTTGTCCAGAAAGCCGGGAGCGGCGATGGTCCGGTCCCCGCAGGGCTTGTAGCCGGGCTCGCCGTCCGGGCAGACTTCCAGCGAGGCCCGCGCGATCATCTCCGAGCCCGTGTACAGCCCGTCCGGGCCGAAGCGCAGGGCCAGACGCACCGTCTCCATGGGGATGCGCGCGTCGTCGAAGGAATACCTCTCGACCCTGCCCGGCAGCTCCTCCTGGAGCACCACCTTCTTTGCGTAGGCCTCCGCAGAGGCCATCCAGAGAAACGCCCAGGCGCACGCAGACACCCTCAACAGAACAGCCCCTTTTCCGAAGGAATCCGCCATGCCGCACCTCCCTGTTCCGGATGTGTCCGCCCGGGTGGGACGCGTCGCCGCCGGGCCTTGATGGATCGGGTATGCCCGCATCGGGCGCGTGCGTCAAAGCTTGTCCCGCCGCCATCCCACGACGATTGGCCCTGGAGTCGATCCCCCGATGCCTGTATGCAGGAGGCGCGCGCCGACCGGCCGGACACCTTCCTGCCGCACGCGCCACACCGGACCACCCATACGGAGGAACCATGCTCGACCTGCGCATCGACGAGACGCTCTGCATCCGCTGCGGCGAGTGCGCCGCCGACTGTCCCGCCGGGATCATCACCCTGAACGATCTGCCCGGGATCACCGACGAGCAGGGCTGCTACAAGTGCATGCACTGCTACGCGGTCTGCCCCGAGGGGGCGCTCTCCATCCTGGGGAGCGACCCCGCCGACCCGGCCTGGAAGCCCGGCCCCCTGCCCGGGGCAGGAGAACTGGCCAACCTGGTGCGCATGCGCCGCTCCGTGCGCCGCTTCCAGGACGAGAACCTCCCCTGGGAGCGCATCGAGGCCCTGCTCCAGGACGCCAGCCACGCCCCCACCGGGGTCAACGCCCGCGACGTGCTCTTCACCGTCACCCGGGACAAGGCCTTCACCGCCGCCCTGGGCCGCGAGATGCTCGACGCCGTGGCCGCCGCCAAGGACGCCGGACGCCTGCCCGAGGGGCTGGTGGGCCAATACCTGGGCTGGGTGGCCAAGTGCTGGAAGGAGGAGGGCCGCGACGTGATCCTGCGCGGCGCGCCGCACCTGCTGCTGGCCAGCGCCCCCGCCGACGCGCCCTGCCCCGTGCAGGACACGCACATCGCCCTGGCCACCTTCGAGCTCCTGGCTGCGTCCCAGGGCCTGGGAACCCTTTGGGACGGCCTGTTCATGATGGCCCTGGCCGTCTGCCCGGAGATCCTGCCCCGTCTCGGGCTGCCCGAGGGGCACCAGATCGGCTACGCCATGCTCTTCGGCAAGCCCGCCGTGGCCTACCACCGCGTGGCCCCGCACGGCCCGGCCAACGTGAACGTCCTGGGCTGAGGCGGCCGCCCCCCCCCACGCACCGGAACGCCGGGACGGCCGCACGGCTGCCCCGGCCCGACCTCCGGGGCCGGGCCAACGCCGGACGGGAGGCCCCGGGCGCTCCTGAAAACGCGCTGCCCGGAACTGCTGGCCCCCAGGCAGGCCTGTCAGCCAACAGCGTACTGGCGCCTTGAACGCAAGTGGAATCAACGCCGTTGCGGCTTCGCGTTTTCCGCTCAATACGATTCGATGCACTCCGCGACAGTTGCACACGGAGCGCTCTCACATGCTTGCGACGATATGGTTCAC